>NZ_LR213797.1 GCF_900659865.1 Hyella patelloides LEGE 07179 | reverse complement strand
TTTCTTTTGGTGGAGTTAAACAAATTAGTAATCTTACTAGTGAGCGAAGTTATATTCTTCAGTTCTTTAGTTCTTTTTGTCGCCAATATTATCTACTCTCTTAAATTTTTCTGCGGAATGTCGGTTATGAGTTAAGTGTGATTACTTTTCATGAAACCCCTTTTCTCACTGCTTTTTCAACTTTTGTCCTGTACTTAGATTTTCAACATCTTTGTAACCCTTGCTCAAAGCATATTTTTAGTTGTTTTGCTAAAACTTGAACATGAGGTTCATTCATCATGGTAATGTGATCCCCTGGAAGTGAATAAGTTTTTACAGGTAGGTCAGAGAATTTGTCCCAACCCCAAGCAGATTCCTCTAAAATCTCGGAATTGATATCGGCATTTTCATCAGAATTGACTTCGCTGGCACGAAAAAGGATGATTCTAGTTGGGTAAACTTCACCGAGTGGCTCATAATGAGCTTGACAATTAGCTTGGTAAACTTGTACCAAACCACGGGCTAATCTTGTGCTTACCCCAGAGGGTAATAGGTTCACTGTTTGTAGTTGCTTCTGAAAGTAGTTTAACTGTTCTTCTGGTTCGAGAGACTGAAGAGCGTCATAAGAAATATCTAAATTCTCTCCTAATAAACGTTCAACGACGCTAGCAATTTGAGTCATCCAGGTAGCATAATCCCAATCAACACCTACTGGTTTGTCGGTAGAAGACGGTGCAGGGGCATCGATAATAGCAAGTAAAGCTACTCTATGCCCAGATGATTGCAACTGTTGGGACATTTCCCAGGCGACTTTAGCGCCAAAAGAATGACCTCCCAGGAAATATGGCCCTTGAGGTTGAACGGTTTGGATCGCTTTAATGTAGTAGGTAGCTATGTCTGTAACTTGAGTAAAAGGCTCGGATATTCCATCGAGTCCGAGGGATTGTAGTCCGTAAAATGGTTGGTCTGAGCCTAAATGACGTGCTAATTGATTAAGGTAAATAACGTTACCACCAGCCCCAGGCAAGCAAAAGAAGGGTGTTTTTGAGCCATTTGGTTGAATCGGGACTAAAGGAGTCCAGGGCAAAGAATCTGTTTGCTGACGTAGAAAATTAGCTAAATGTTCGATTGTTGGTTTTTGAAAGAGTATCGCTAAAGGTAGATTTTTACCGAATTGCTGTTCGATTCGACCCATTAAGCGAACCGATAACAGGGAATGACCACCAAGAGAAAAGAAGTTGTCATAAATTCCCACTGAAGAAATACCTAAAACCTCTAACCAAATTTGTGCCAGTTGCCATTCTAAGTTATCACGAGGAGCGACAAAAGAAGTGCGATCGCTTTCTGTTTTGGGAGTAGGTAAAGCTCGTCTATCTATTTTACCGTTAGGGGTTAAGGGTAAAATAGATAGGGTGACAAACTCCGCAGGTATCATGTACTCGGGTAGAGTTTCTTGTAGAAAACTACGTAATTTAGGTGCTAGTTCGCTGTTTGAGTTATTTAGCAGGGGGTTGTTGGTATATGTATTCCAAGGTTTTGCGGTCGGAAATTCTTTATTGATAGAGATTAAGCGATTAGATAAAGATAAATTTTGCTGGAAGATAACTTCGTAGCAACTAGCCTTACTATTATTTAAGGTAATAGAGACAGTGTAGGGAAATTCTTGGCTCAAACTCCATAAATCCTCTGGGTTTACTCCATCGGTTTGTATATCTTTTAAAGTCGATCTCGAAGAGCTCCGCAAAGCGGGGCGCAGTTGGCTTACTGTCTTAATTTCTCGATTTTGGTTTAGTAAGTTTACCAGTTCAACTACTTCTGTTAATCGAGCATCGGGTATATTTTTGATAGCAAGAATTTCTGGTTTTATTTCCCGCAAAAATCGTCGGACAGCAGATATGGTTAATTTATTTTCTTGCCAATTCATCCAGTTACGAGTGATTGTAAGGGGCGCAATGCCTACATGAAGAATTGCATCGTAGCGAAATTTAGTTAGTTCATTGCGCGCGCGTCCTCTTTTTGGTTGAATTTCAACATGAGTAATTTGGGAAAAATGCTGCTGAAGCGCAATAAAAAAGGCTGGATCGATTACTAATTCTTTTTCTCGCTCTATCCGTTTTTGCACGCGCTGACGTAATCGCTCTACAGATAAAGAGTCTGAGGATTGTTCCAACTCGATCGAGGCATAGTGAGCTTCGAGTAAGGGCAAACTACGTACATCTCCGATAAAGATAGAGCCTTGGCTCACTACTTTTAAACTGCTTGCCAACACTTTTAATAGATAGTCAACGCTCGGAAAATACTGCACTACCGAGTTAAGAATCACAGTATCAAAAGCTTCTGTTTCAATACCCTCAAAGTCATCTGCCATTTTTTGTAAGAGAGTTACACGTTCTAACCCCTGCACAGATTTCTTTAACTGCTGTAAGTATTTTATTGCTGAGGCAGAGTAATCTGTACCCCAATACTGACTACAGTGGGGAGCAATCCTCGACAATAGTAAACCTGTCCCGCAACCAATCTCTAATACTCGTTTGGGTTGTAGCTCTAAAATCCGTTCCACAGTATTTTCTACCCATGCCCGCATTTCTTCCTCTGGAATAGGCTGACCTGTATAACTACTATTCCAACCGATAATATTAAAGGTTAAATCTTGATGGGTAGGAGACTGGCTATAAGTTTGTTCGTAAAAGGTTTGCCAATAGGAAAGATGTTCTGTTTGGTTTATTTCAGTAGGGGCGCATCGCCCTAAAGGACTAGCTTCCCTAAAGGACTCGCTCCGCATCGCGCGTCGCGATGCGCCCCTACCTCGATTTGTCTGGGGAACTACATAGGCAATAAGATTTTGGTTGTTTTCCTCGATCGTAACCACAGCCTTTTGTACGGCGGGATGTTGTAGTAGTGCTGATTCAATTTCCCCCAATTCAATGCGAAAGCCACGCAGTTGTACTTGATTATCGATCCGTCCCAGAAATTCAACATTACCGTCTGGTAGATATCGTGCCAGATCCCCTGTTTGGTAAAGTAGGGGCGCATCGCGATGCGCCCCTACGGGAATGAATTTTTCTGCTGTCAAATCTGGACGGTTTAAATAACCCCGCACTAAACTATCCCCAGCGATGTGCAGTTCCCCCGATACACCAATAGGGACGGGTTGAAGATGACTATCTAAAATATAAACTTTCGTATTGTCGATCGCTTTTCCGATGGGAGGAAATCCCCTGCTTTGTTCAGAATCAGTAACTAGCCCAGAAGTTGTGACTACAGTGTTTTCAGTAGGGCCGTAGTTGTTAATAACTTTAAAAGGCAGTGAAGCTGAAGGGTATTGATATAAGCGATCGCCACCAACTAACATAATTCTTAAAGCGCTATTGGGCGACCATTCTAGATGCAATAGTTCTTCAGCTAGTGGTGTAGGCAGAAAGGCGATCGATATTTCTTTTGATACTAACCAGTTTTGCAGTTGCAGAGGCGAGTTGAGTAATTCTGGCTTAACTAAGTGAATACTTGCTCCTGCTGCCAAATAAGGGAATATTTCCCAGACGGAAGCATCAAATGCAGTTTTTGCTAACTGAGTCGCTCGATCTGCTGAATTAACTTTAAAGGTGCGTTGATGCCAAAAAACTAAATTGAGCAAATTTTTGTGAGCAACTAAAACTCCTTTAGGATTACCTGTAGAGCCTGAAGTGTAAATTACGTAGGCTAAGTTATTGGTGGTGACGCTACTAATTAAATTATCTTTACTTTGCCCAGAGATTACTGACCAATCTGTATCTAAACAAACTGTATCTGCTTGATGTTCGCTTAGTCCCGCTAATAGCTTCTGCTGAGTTAATAATACAGATATCTGAGAATCAGACAACATATAGGACAAACGGGCTTGAGGATAGCTCGGATCGAGAGGGACATAAACCCCACCCGCTTTGAGAATACCCAATAGTCCGATAATAAAATCTAAAGAGCGATCAACACAAATACCTACTAGAGTTTCTGATTTTACTCCTAGTGTTTGCAGGTGGTGTGCCAGTTGATTAGCTCTTTGGTTTAATTCTTGGTAGCTTAATTGTTCCTTCTCGTACACTACTGCTAATGCATCAGGAGTCTGTTCTGCTTGAGCCTCAAATAACTGATGAATACATCTATCTTGGGGATAATCTACTGAAGTATCGTTCCATTCCTCTAATATCTGGTGTTTTTCGGCTGCTGATAATATAGGTAAAGAGTAAACCTGCTGTTCGGGGTTAGCAACAATGGCTTGTAGTAAAGTCTGAAAGTGTTTAGCTAGATGGGCGATCGTCGAATCGTCAAATAAATCTGCATTATAAACAAAATAGCCACTAAGTCCTTCTGGTAAATCCCAAAGATGAAACTCTAAATCGAACCTGACCGAGCGATAATCAAACTCTAAGGGGCTAAGATCGATGTCTGGTAAACTTAGAGAGTTGGTTGGCGCATTTTGGAGCGCAAAAACCACTTGAACCAAAGGATTTCGCTCGAGATTGCGATCGCTTTGTAATTCTTCGACTAATCTCTCAAAAGGTAAATCTTGATGAGCATAGGCATCTAAAGCTGTCTCTCGCACTCGTTCTAGTAACTCGAAGAAAGTTGGATCGTCTTCTAAATTTGTACGCAGCACTAAGGTATTAACAAAAAAGCCAATTAAAGGTTCAATCTCGCTACGGTTACGATTAGCAATGGGCGAACCAACAACAATATCTTTCTGGTTGCTATAACGTGAAAGTAAAATGGTGAAAGCTGCCAGCAAAGTCATAAACAAGGTTGCCGATGACTCTTGAGTAAGGGTTTTGAGTTGTTCAGTTAAGGCGCGATCAAGTTTAAATTTTTGGCTACTACCTCGAAAAGTTTGAATAGGGGGACGTGGATAGTCAGTTGGTAATTCTAAGATTGGGGGTGCGTCTGCTAGTTGCTGCTTCCAATATTTAAGTTGATTATCTAATATCTCTCCATTCAGATATTTTCGTTGCCAATGAGCAAAATCAGCATATTGAATCGGTAATGGTGGTAAGGGCGATTTATAATTTTGTAGGGACGAACTGTTGTTCGCTCCCACAGCGTATAATGTTGATAATTCTCGAATAAATATGCCGATCGACCAACCATCAGAGATAATATGGTGCATATTTACCAGCAAAACATGAGAATCTTTACCCAGTTGTAAGAGAGTAATTCGCAGTAAAGGACTTTGAGTTAAATCAAAGGGTTTTTGAGCTTCGGTGATCGCTATTTGCTCTACTTCAGCAGACTGTTTGGTTTTTGGTAAATGCTGTAAGTCTACCAATGAAAGAGGCAAACTTTGGCATTTGGCAATAACCTGCACGGGAGAGCCATCTATTACTTTAAAGTTAGTACGCAGGGCTTCATGACGCTGTATAATTTGGTTTAAAGCAAATTGAAGAGCCTCTGTTTGCAATTTACCACTCAGGTTTACCGCAGTTGGCATATTATAAGCAGCACTTTCTCCTTCGAGTTGGTCGAGAAACCACAACCGTTGTTGAGCAAAAGATAGAGGTAAATTTTCTGAGCGGGAAACTGGCTCAATGGCTGGAAGTTGCAGTCCTTGTTCGCTTTTTTGGGCAGCTTCAATAACTTTACTGTGTTCCCTAATCGTAGAAGCTTCAAACAAGCTGCTTAGAGGTAATTCTAAGGAGAAAGTCTGGCGCACACGAGAGATGAGTTGGGTAGCTAGTAAAGAATGACCTCCTAGTTCAAAAAAGTTATCGTCGATACCTACCTGTTGTAATCCTAAAACTTCTGCCCAAATAGTAGCGAGTATTTCTTCAGTGGGAGTACGAGGAAGCTCAAACTTGGTCTGTGTAAAGTCTGTTTTCTCTGGCATTGGTAGGGCATGACGAGCGACTTTACCATTAGGAGTCAAGGGCAATACTTCTAGCTGCACAAATGCCGAAGGGAGCATATACTCAGGTAGTTTTTCTTTAAGAAAAGTTCGTAAAGTATTGAGAACTAGCGATCGCTCTTGAGAAACTAGATAGGCTACTAGATGTTTATGATTGGAAATTTCTTTAACTAAAACTACTGCCTCATTTACTTGAGGATATTGACTTAAAACTGTTTCAATTTCACCTGGTTCAATACGGAAGCCACGAATTTTTACCTGATTATCAATTCGTCCCAGAAATTCAATGTTGCCATCGGGTAGATATCGTGCCAAATCCCCTGTTTTATATAACCGCTGTAGGGGCGCATCGCGACGCGCCCCTATGGAAAACGCCCCTGCTGTTAATTCTGGGCGGTTTAAATAACCCCTGGCTAAACCATCTCCGCCGATATATATTTCTCCTGGTACGCCCACGGGAACGGGTTGCAAAGCACGATCAGCGTAAGCTGGCACTGCGTGATCGAGAAGATAAACTTGTGTATTAGCAATTGGTTGCCCGATGGGAATTGATTTTAAAGTAGAAGCGAATTGCCATTTGCCCCTACTTAATCTAGGAATCGGGTAACAACAGGTAAAAGTTGTACTTTCTGTTGGACCATATCCATTAATAATCTGAATCTCTGGTAAAGATTGTTGGGCTTTTAGTACGTGAGTCGGAGAAAGTGCTTCTCCGCCGATTAATAACTGGGATATTCCTGAAAGGGTTTCTGGAGCATCGTCAATTATAGAGTTAAACAGAGCCGATGTCAGCCATAAAGTAGTAATGTTATGTTGTTTAATTACCTGACTCAATTCGGGAAATGTCGGTACTAGCTCAGGAAAGAGAACACATTTAGCACCATGTAATAAAGCTCCCCAAATCTCAAAGGTAGAAGCATCAAAAGCAATATTAGCTAACTGTAATAATGTTTGCGAGGTATCTAAGCCGACATAATCAATTCCAAATAATAGACGCAGCACACCACGGTGAAGTACCTCGACACCTTTAGGCTGACCTGTTGAACCTGAAGTGTACATCACATAAGCCAAATTATCTGGTGTAATTTCACTTTTGAGATTAGCTTCACTTTCTGGGGAAACAATACCCCAGTCGCAATCGAGTGCGACTAACCCCACTGGATAGGTCGATAATTTTTCTACTAGCGATCGTTGCGTCAGAACTAACTTCACGCCAGTATCGGACAATATATAAGCTAATCGCTCAGAAGGATAAGTAGGATCGAAGGGTACATAAGCTCCTCCTGCTTTAAGAATACCCAAAAGCCCTATAATCATTTCTGGAGAGCGATCGCTACAGATTCCTAGCAATGTTTCTTTACCTACACCTAATTTCTGGAGGTAATGAGCTAGTTGATTGGCACGGCAATTTAGTTCATTGTAAGTAAGCTGCCGATCTTTAAATACTACTGCTACGGCATCGGGAGTTTTGACTACCTGGGCTTCAAATTTCTCATGGATACAAAGGTGAGAGGGATAATCTACCTGAGTGTTATTCCAATCTAATAACTGTTGTTGTTCGGCACGGGTTAGAAGCGGTAATTCTGATAATCGCTGGTCGCACTTTGCAACCATCCCTTTGAGCAAAGTCTGAAAATGACCCATCATTCGTTTAATGGTATCTTCTGAAAAGCGATCGCGATCGTAAATAATTTTTACTACTAATTCTTCAGTAATGCCAGCCACAACTGTAATCGGATAATTAGTTCGCTCAACGGCATTAATAGAATTAATTTCGATCTCACCCTGCCATTTTTGCAAAGAAGCATCTACTGGATAATTTTCAAATACCACCAAACTCTCAAATAGTGGTATTTTTCTTGGCACTTCACTCCATCCCTGAATATCGACTAGGGAAGTATAAGAATACTGTTCGCGCTCAACCTGCTGTGCTTGTAATTGCTTGAGCCAAGGTAATAATTCTGTTGGTTTACATTGCACCCGTACAGGTAGAGTGTTTATAAATGGCCCTACCATCGATTCTGCTTTCGGCAAACTTGGCGGACGACCAGAAACAGTAGTGCCAAATACCACATCTTCTTCACCACTGTAACGATTTAATAGTAGCCCCCAAGCTCCTTGAATTAGGGTATTGAGGGTGAGACGATGCTGTCGGACAAAAGATTTAGTGGTAGTAGTTAACTCTGTAGAAAATTGAAATTGTTGCTCGTCGTATTTTTCTTTTATACCTTCGTAATTATCCCCTCTGCCTTCGCTTAGTAAAGGGGTAGGAGTTTTAAAACCTTGAAATGATTTGCGCCAAAAAGTTTCTGCTTGGGCAGTATCCTGTTGCTGTAACCAGAGAATATAGTCTCGGTAGGGACGGGGAGTCGATAAGTATAACTTTTCACCTTTGTTGAAAGCTTCATAAAAAGCCAAAACTTCTTTGAAAAGGATAGATAAGCACCAACCATCTGTCAGTAGATGATGATGACTCCAAACGAATTGATAGGTTTCATTGGCTAGCTGAATTAGAGTACAGCGCATTAATGGTGCTTCGTCGAGTTCAAATCCCGAAGTGCGATCGCTCTGTAACCAAGCTTCTAATTTTTCTTGCTGCTCAAGTGAAGACAAACTCTTCCAGTCATACTCTTTCCAAGGCAACTCTACAGTTAAATGTACAACTTGCAGGGGTTTATCTAATTCTGACCAATGAAAGGAGGTACGCAAAATGGGATGTCTGGCGACAACTTTTGACCAAGCCTGTTTAAATACCCAGACATTAAGATTTCCCTTAATAGTACAGCTTAACTGCTCAAAATACAGTCCTGATGAGTCATAAAGAGTATGAAACAGCATTCCTTGCTGCATGGGCGAAAGTTCGTATAAATCTGCAATATTTTCCATAAGATTACTTTTTATTATTTTTTTTAAGTTTGTTCATAAACTTATCGAGTTGTTTTTGGTTCAGTTTGGCAGCAGCAAAGTCTGAAGGCGTATATCCTTTTGCTGTCTGTGACTGACAATGAGCGATGAGTGCTTGTAATGCTTCGATAAAACTACCTGCTAAATTCTCTACAGTTGCTTTTCGATGTACTTTCTCGCTATAAGTCCAAGTAATTTGCAACTTTCGGTCAGAAATAATACTATTAATTTCTAGTAAATGTTGGCGTTTTTGTAGACTGCTACGTTGTTGACCAATTGGCTCTTGTGCCACACCTAATATAGGAGGAGAGTTGAGTATCTGCTCGAATTGTCCGAGATAGTTAAAACTCACTTCCGCAGAAGGTAAGGTTTCCAGACTAGCTTGCGTTGGTCGATCGCCTAAATAACGCAGAATACCATAGCCAATACCCAGTTTGGGTACACGACGCAATTGTTCTTTGACTGATTTGAGTACTTCTCCTTTAGGAGATTTTCCTTCTTGTTGCAACCGTAGGGGGTAAATGCTCGTAAACCAGCCAACTGTACGAGACAAATCGATATTTTCTTCTATTTCTTCTCTTCCGTGTCCCTCCAAGTCTACCAGCAAAGAATTTTCTCCAGTCCATTGGCTAAAACTTTGTAGCAAAGCAGTCAATAGCACATCGTTAATTTGGGTGTTATAGGCTGATGGCACTTCTTGCAACAGGGCGCGAGTTTCTGCTTCACTCAGAGAAACAGTAATATCCTTACTACTAGCTACAGTGTTATCTTCTTTCCCTTCTGGATAATCAACTGGTAAGGCTGTATTATTGCCAGATTGAGTGAGCCAGTAATCTAATTCGGATGCTAGTTTTGGCGATCGCCTGTATGCTTGTAGTCGTATTGCCCATTCTTGAAAAGAAGTAGTTTTAGGTGGTAATTGAATTGTTTCACCGCGATTGAGTTGTTGGTAAGCTGTAGCAATATCTTCTAACAAAATCCGCCAAGAAACCCCATCAACAGCTAGATGATGGATAACGATAAATAAACGTCCTGGTTTATTATTGCCAAGATTAAATAGGATGATTTGAATTAAACCAGAATCCAGATTCCGTAGAGACGTTCCATGGAAGGTCTCTACCATGTTCGCCCGTTGTTCTTCATCGGATAGATTAGACAAATCCTCAATTTGCAAAGGCACTTCCGCATCGGGTGCAGCATTAATTTGTGTCCAATCTTCCCCAGTAAAGGTGAACTGTAAACGTAAAGCATCATGATGTTGAAGTAAATTCGCGATCGCGCTTTGTAATAAATCTGGCTTGAGATCGGGTTCAACTTCTAATAAAACAGCTTGGTTAAAGTGCTGCGGTTCGGGCAAATCCTGCTCAAAAAACCAGTGCTGGATCGGAGTTAGGGGTACTGAACCCGTGACTAAATCTTGTTTGCCAGAGATAGATTTAGTTGTACCTACTACAGAAGCCAATTCCGCGATCGTTTGGTGCTGAAACATTTGCTTAGGTGTAAGCTGTAAACCCGCCTGGTTAGCTTTAGAAACGATTTGAATGCTGAGAATTGAATCTCCACCCAACTCAAAGAAGTTATTTTCAATTCCTACTTGTTCTATTCCTAAAACCTCAGCCCAGATTTTACTTAGAGTTTCTTCTGTAGTGGTGTGGGGTGGGACAAAATTAGCTTCGGCTTCTCTCTGGGATATATCTAATGTAGCTAAAGCTCGGCGATCGATCTTACCATTTGGAGTTAGAGGCAAAGCATCTAACGTAACAAAGTTAGAAGGAATCATGTAGTCTGGCAATTTGGACTGTAGGTAGGAGCGTAACTCAGTGTTACTCGATACCTCTGGTTGAGGCTGTAAACCATTAATGGCGTAATCTTCTAGATTATTGTCAGCAAATAATCTTTGATAAAAAGGAGTTTGCTTAAACAACTGTTTCCAGTGATATGAGATGTATTCAAACTCAATATATTCTCCATTTTTCTTGAGTAGACGACCTCGAAGGGCATAATCTGGATTCAGATTATTTTCACAAAGTGTTCTGGTACAGACAGCCTCAATGACATCTCCTTCATTCACATCAATTCCTGGCTCGAACACTGGAAAATAAACAGGCAACCAAGAATGCTCGTGTTCTAGAATATCGATACACTCTCCCTCAATTGTGTGCAAATTTAACCCAACTAAAAAACCATCTAATCTTCCTGATTTAGCGATCGTTAATCTAATTGAATGAGTAAATTCCGTGCTAACAGGTTGGGTAAAGTCTAAATCCTCAAAAACGCCTCGATCCGACAACCAATTTGCTCGATCTAATCCTTTAATACACACTCGTAAATCAAAAGGATATCCAACTTGTTCAAATATCTTTTGGGTATAATAACCTGAACCTTTTGTAAATTGGGGTTTATTTAGTAATTCATCAGGAAGAGTTACTGCAATAATTTGAGTGACACTTCTTTCAGGAATCATTACACCATCTGGTTTGAGAAACCTTCTAGCATTGTTGATAATTACTGCTGCTCCTTCACATCCACCAATTGCTCCCACAATTTCAGAAACACATACATCAGCTTCTTCTGGTAAGTTTACTGTAGTAGCGTCTCCATGTATGATTTTAATCTGTTCTGATAACCCTAACTCTTGTACCCGAGCTGAAGCTAATTTACTGGTTTGCTCGTCTCTCTCAATTGCGTAGACTTTTTTGGCACCCGCTTCTGCACAAAATTTGGCTAGAATTGCATCCTTTCCTGTGCCAATTTCTACAACTATTTTATCTTTGACCAATTGATTAATTGCAACTTGGTAACTCTGGTTTCGGCGATGGTCATTGGTCATCGCATAGTACAAAAGTTCATCGTAAACGTAGAATTCTGCTACTGATGGCCAAAGTTCAACTCCTGTTTGGGGCTGAAAATCTGTTTCTTTTGCCTCAAGAGGAACTAAATATGCTACCAGCCTTTTGTTCCCTAGAGTATCTTCCCGTTCGATGACTTTAACTTGCTGTATTTGAGGATGAGTACTCAGAACTGATTCTATTTCTCCCAATTCTATGCGGAAACCCCTTATCTTCACCTGGTTATCAAGACGACCAAGAAACTCAATATTTCCATTGGGTAGATATCTCGCTAAATCCCCTGTTTTGTATATTAGGGATTGGGGATTGGGATATTCAGCAAAACTTCTGCCTTCTACAAAGGGGTTAGGGATAAATTTCTCTTTCGTTAATTCTGGTCGGTTGAGGTAGCCTCTCGCTAAACCAACACTTCCAATATGTAGTTCTCCTGGTACTCCTATAGGTGCAGGTTGACCATTGCTATCTAATATGTAGATTTGGGTGTTGGTTATAGGACGACCTATAGTTGGCTTTGTATTGCTGTCGCTAATTTTAGCTACTGTGGCACAAACTGTAGACTCAGTGGGGCCATAAGCATTAAAGAAACAACGACCATTACTCCACTGCTTTACTAGCTCAGTAGAACAGGTTTCTCCAGCTACAATAATTTGACTTAGGGCTGGGAATTTATCTGATGGTAAGACACTCAAAGCTGACGGAGGAAGCGTTACATGAGTGATTTCAAACTGAGTCAGTGTTTGTCTTAAATCTGCTCCAGGCATCAATGACTCTGCTGTTGCTAAGACAAGTGTAGCTCCCGAAGTCAGAGCTATAAAAATTTCTGAAACTGAAGCATCGAAACTAAAGGAAGCAAACTGTAAGACTCGACTTTGAGATTGAACATTAAATAGATTCCTTTGTGCTATGACTAGGTTAGGTAATCCTTTATGAGTCACTAAAACTCCCTTAGGCTGACCAGTAGACCCAGAAGTATAAATCACATAAGCCAAATCCTCAGACTTGACTCTACTATTAAGATTATCCCCACTCTCGATCGCGATCGCACCCCAATCTGTACGATCTAAACAAACAACCTGCGCCTGGTGTTTCGGCAAAGATTCGAGCAAAGACTTTTGAGTCAATAATACCTCCACACCCGAATCCACCAACATATAACTCAACCGTTCTGCTGGATAATTGGGGTCAAGAGGTACATAAGCACCACCTGCCTTAAGTATCCCCAACAGTCCCACCAACATCTCTACAGAACGCTCTACACACAAACCCACCAACACTTCTGGTTTGACTCCCAACTTTTGCAAGTAATGCGCTAGTTGATTTGCTTTTTGGTTTAACTCGCGATAAGTTAGATGCTGCTTTTCAAATACCACTGCTACAGCATCGGGGGTTTTGGCTACCTGAGACTCAAATAATTGATGGATACACCGATCTTGAGGATAATCTGCTTCAGTTGCGTTCCACTCCAATAACTGTTGTCCTTCTTTTTGGGTAATTAAGGGCAAGTTGGTTACAGACTCGTCAGGATTAGTTACTATTGCTTCTAAAAGAACTTGAAAATGACCCATCATCCGCTCAATAGTACTCGTCTCAAACAGATCGCAGTTATATTCCCAAACTCCCTCTATTCCTGATTCTGTTTCCCTCATCGCTAGGCTAAGATCGAACTTAGCGGTAGTATTTTTGACTTCTATAGAACTCCAACTTAGTCCCGACAGTTTTAGTTCTCCTAATGGTGTATTCTGTAAGGCAAAAGATACTTGAAACAAAGGAGAATGGCTGAGGTTACGTTCTGGCTGTAGCTCCTCGATTAGTTGTTCAAAAGGTAAGTCTTGATGAGCATAAGCCTCTAAAGTCACCTGACGTACTTGCTTAAGTAACTCTTTAAAGCTAGGATTATCTTGCAAATCCAAACGTAATGCCAAAGTATTCGTAAAAAAGCCAATTAAAGGCTCTATTTCCTTGCGATTGCGGTTAGCGATCGCTGTACCAATAACAATATCTTCTTGTCGGCTATAGCGAGATAGTAAAATCCCAAAAGCCGATAGTAATGTCATAAATAGAGTTGCTTCTGACTGTTGACTTATTGCCAGAAGTTTTTCGGTTAGTTTTTGATTTAAACTAAACCCAATACTGTTACCACGAAGAGTCTGTACGGGTGGGCGTGGGCGATCCGTTGGCAACTCTAATAGGGGTGGTATTCCTTGCAGTTGTTGTTTCCAGTAATTGAATTGGGTATTTTTGATCTCTCCTTGCAGATATTGACGCTGCCACACGGCAAAGTCAGCGTATTGGATGGGTAATTCTGGTAGGGGCGAACGGTCAGATGGTAAGGGCGTTTCGCGAAAGCGGTCAGACCCCTCGTTATCCGAAGGTGTATCCTTTAGGACGGCGTAAGACCCTAAAGGACTCGCTCCGCGTCGCGCAAGGGAATGCTGACCAAGACACGCCCCTACGGCGTATAACACAGATAATTCTTTAACGAGGATATCCAAAGACCAGCCATCAGCAACAATATGGTGCATCGTCAGCAGTAAAATATGTTCTGACTCAGATAACCGTAATAGTTTTACTCGTAGCAGAGAATCTTTTTCTAAGTCGAAGGGGGTTTGTGCGGACTCTGTAGCAAGACTTTGAACAGAATTTGACTTTTCTCGATCTGATAATTGTTGCAAATCTACTACAGTAAAAGACAGTTCAAAATCAGAGTCGATCGCCTGAACTGGTTTTCCCTCTACCATGGGGAAATGGGTACGCAGCACTTCATGCCGTCTGACGATTTCTTGGAAAGCTTTTTCTAGAGCAGTAATATTGAGCGAACCTTTGATTCGTAAGGCTGCTGGCACATTGTAGGCAGCATTTGCCCCTTCTAGTTGCTCTAAAAACCATAGTCGCTGTTGGGCAAAGGATAAGGGTAAATTTTGATCTCTACTAACAGGTTGAATACTACCAACTTTTAGCCCTAAGTCTGCTTGAAGGGCAGTTTCTACTTGTTGACTTAACCCTTCTACAGTAGGCGAGGCAAACAGGCGACTTAAAGGGAGTTCTATCGTAAAAGCTTCTCTAATTCGCGAGATAACTTGTGTTGCTAATAACGAATGTCCTCCTAACTCAAAGAAGTTATCTTGAATACTAACCTGGGGAATGTTTAGTACTTCCTGCCAGATATTAGCAATTTTTCGTTCAACTTCTGTTTGTGGTTGAAAGCGATCGCTTTTGATCTTAATTTTATTTGAACCAAGTAAGTCGCGATCAATTTCTCCTGTCTCGGTTAACGGCATTGCATCCAGCTTAATCAGATCGCAATTAGTTTTTGTGCCAAAGCGATCTCTTACTGTTATTTGTTGCTGACCATTTACTTCTGAAATATTATTAGCAGTAAAATAAGCCGTTAACTTCTGAAGTCCATAAGATTTACTTTGTATCTTTCCTCGCAAGTTTAAATTACCGCCATCTAAACCGATTAAAAGCTGTGCTTGGTTGTGGTGTAATCCTGCGAGGAAAGAATTTATCCCCTGGGTAGGATTTAGAATAAAGAAACCGCGTTCTCTGGTTAAATCTTTATACTGATAACCCCGACTCATTCCCATCTCATCCCACATACTCCAAGCAAAACAATAGCTTCGTAAAGATGTTTGATGCTTTTGATATTGGGCAAAGTTATCAATAAAACTATTAGCAGCAGCATAAGCACCGACACCCGTACCGCCGAAGAAGCCATTTACCGAAGAGAAGTTAATAAAAATACCGTCATTATCTAATAGTTGATGCAGTACCCAAGTACCAATTACTTTAGGACGAAGTACTGCTGCCATACTTTCTGGAGTTTCTTCGCTTAATAAACGCTCTTGGAAAACTCCTGCTAAATGAATAATTCCCTCTAACTGGCTTCCCCAATTAGTTTCTGCCTGGTTAATTATCTGTTGTAAAGCAGCGCGATCGCAAATATTAACGGCTTGGTAATTAATCTCACCTCCAAGCTTTTCTAATTCTTGATAGCTTTGAAGTTTTTCACGATTAATATCTGACTGTTCGGCTAAAGAAGTTCTCCCTACCAATAAAAGACGAGCCTGATAAGTTTTAAGCAGATATTTAGCAATTTCTAAACCAACACCGCCCAATCCTCCTGTAATCAGATACATTCCTCCTTTTTTGAAAGGAATTGATTGCTTTTCTTGAGTAGATAATTCTGCTTTGGCTAAACGAGAAACTAAACGCTGTCCGTTACGATAAACAACTTCCGAATCTGCTGATAATTCTCGTAATTCATTTAACACTAAAGCTGTATTAACTTCAGGGCGATCGGCTTCTGCTGGCACTGCGCGCACCGCGAAGCGGATCTCTTCGAGATCGCTTTGCAAATCGATATGGCGACAGTGTAACCAAGGCATTTCTTGTGGAATGGTTTTAATAAATCCTAAAATGGGTGCTTTTTGGTAGGCAATTTTGTCGGCTGAATTTACAAACTGTGTATAGCTAGAAACGACTTGTAAGCGAATTGATTTTTGAGAATCTTGTACCTGAGATAGAGCCTGAACTAAATATAGTAAACTGTAAATTCCTATAACTTGTGCTTTTTCGAGAGCCTCAATACTATCTATATCTACTGGCTCAACTTCTCCATCGGCTTCTGCTGGCACTGCGCGATCAGCGTAAGCTGGCACTGCGCGATCGTAAGTCCATAGGTGCAATATCTGAGCAACGTTAAAATCATCACTGGCTAAAGACTCGAATAGATACTGATAGTGTTTTGGTTCGTTAGGATTAATTTGGTAGCGAGTATTATTAACTTGGACAAATTCTGTACCTGCTTCTACCTGAATATATGGCTGGTTAAATTTCTTGAATTCTTGACAGATAGATATTCCTAGTCCCAACGAGTCAAGGAACACTAAGGTAGGATTTGAATAAAAAGTATTCTCCGCGTCACCGCGTCCCCCCGAACCTAAGTCAACCTCTACCATCCCATGGTGATACAAGATTTCTTTTGGCTGCCAAACTTGATGATAAAACCAGTCAGGAAGTGTCTTATTATTCTCTAAAAGTAAATCGAGTCGTTTAATTAGGGCATCAAATTCACCAGCTAAAAACTGTTGGCTAAGGCGCGATCGCTGAATTTTACCAATCGAAGTTTTGGGAATAGATTCTTTGGCTAGTGGTAATAAATAGTCTGGATTAATGCCAATGTTCTGGACTACTTCAGTACGAATTGTTTTAATTAGCTGCCCTAGTTTGATTTCATCGTCTACAGAAGAATTAAAAAAGATAACTAATTTATCCGTATCACTAATTGCCTCTCTTAGAGCGATCGCAGCAGTGTAAGAAACTTCTACCCCTTCAATTTCTTCAACTACCGATTCGATTTCATGGGCGTAGTAATTAATCCCATTAATAATAATGACATCTTTGGCGCGACCAGTAATAGTCAAACGTCCTCGATACAGAAAACCGAGATCGCCAGTATTAAACCAACCATCATCAGTAAAAGCTTCTTGGTTAAGTTCTGGGTTTTGATAGTAACCAGAGGTAACGCTTAATCCTTTGACTTGAACTCTACCGATTATTGATTCTGCTACTATCTGGTTTTGAGTATCCGTAATTCTTACCGAAAACCCAGGAATAGGCATTCCTACTTCTAAATTCTGAATCTCATCTGTAGTTGAGTCTAAGGAAAAATCATGAGAATAAATAACACCAGAACAAGTTTCAGACATTCCCCAGGCGGGGTACATAGCAGTGGGGGATAAATTATAAGGTGCTAAAAACTCTAAAAACTTTCTAGCACTTTTAGCCACAATAGCTTCACCACCGTTGAGGATGAAGCGCATTGAAGATAAATCCCATTCTTTTTCGCTCAAATCTGGAGCATGAGCAACAACCGCACCATAAGCAAAGTTGGGAGCCCAGGTAATGGTAGCTTGATAATGCTCGATTAAATCTAACCATTTAAGAGGTTGCTGTAAAACCAACTCAGTATGTACCTGAATCTGTTGACAACCGAGATAAACATCCCGAAGATGGAACATTACTAAACCACCAACATGATCTAAGGGAAACCAATTTAAGGAAACATCGCTACTGGTAAAATTATTCATCCTCGCCGTAGCAGCAGAGCGGGTTAAAATACTACGATGGCTCTGCATTACAGCTTTAGGCATTCCTGTACTACCAGAAGTTAACAGTAAAATTGCTAAATCGTCTGGCTGGCTAAGATGCCAATTTGTATCGGGTTGGTTGGTTCGTAAATCACCGATCGCTTTTACTTTAAAGTTATCTAACTGCAAAAGTTCTGACAGATGACTAACCTTAGCAGCAGAATTCGCCCCAGCTAAAATAAGTGGTTTGTCTAACATTTGCCAAGCATTCTGAAGTTTGCTTACAGCACTGTTAACTTGCTCATAAGTAGGAGGAATTGAGATCGGTACTGGCACAAAACCACCTAAAATACAGCCCCAGAAAGCGGGAATGAAATCCTGTATTCTCTCTAATTGAAAAATTACTTTATCTTGAGGTTTTAAACCTAGTTTTCTCAAGCCAGCTAGAATTTTTTGGGCTTCTTCTAGTAAGTTTTCATAGGATTGAACAAATTCCGAACCATCGCAGCGGATATAAACAATTCCTGTGGTTGAATTCTGATTCGCTGCCCTTTGTAAAGTTTCTGCTAGAGTAAGTGGCGCATCGGCTTCTTGTTTTAACGATTCTCCATGGACTACAGCTAGGTTTTTGGTCGCTGATTGCTGCTGGTGCGCTTCTGGAAGTGAGCTTTCAAGCTTGTTCTTTTCTTCCGTAGCGGTAATTTTTTCTGTCCGTAAAAGTAAGTCACTAAGATGTATGGGTGGGATAATCTCTGTCTGCTGTTGTACTACTACTGCGACGCGATCGATTTCAGGCAATGAGTGCAATTGTTCTTCCCATTGCTGTACTAAGTTTGAGTCGATTACTGGCAAACTTTTTAAGGCTTTTACGTTTACCCATCCCTGAAATGTAAGAGGTAAAGCTGACAGAGGTATATAGGCACTAGGTAGGGTATATGCAGGAATAAGAGAGCGTAAATGTAACTGTAGCTGTTCTGAGGATAATTGCCCTGAAGTGACAACATATGCTACTAATTGGGGAATTGGATCGGACTGACGCAGCAGTATGTGGCAATCTCTTACAGAGGAATGCTGTAATAATTTTGCTTTTATTTCTGAAGCATTCCCCTCAACTAATATTTTTTGTCGCGCTGCTTCACTTAGTAAAGGAAGATTATCTACTGGTTTGTCGAGGTTGGTAACAATTCCCTCTAACAAAGTTTGATAATTATCCATCATTTGCATAATGGTATTAGCAGCAAATAAATCGCTGTTGTATTCCCAGATTCCCTCTAATCCTGATTCCGTCTCTTGTAGGGACAAAGTTAGATCGAATTTAGCGGTAACACTTTTAATTTCTATCGGTTTGAGGGTTAACCCTGGTAAACTGAGTTTGCCTAATGGTGCATTTTGTAGAGCGAACATCACCTGAAACAAGGGAGAATGGCTTGAAGAACGTTCTGGCTGTAATTCTTCTACTAGGCGATCAAAGGGTAAGTCTTGATGTGCATAAGCATCTAAAGTTACTTGCCGTACTTGCCCTAAAAAATCTCTAAAGTCAGGATTTTTAGCTAAATTAAGGCGTAAAGCTAAAGTATTCGCAAAAAAACCAATTAAAGATTCAATTTCTTGTCTATTTCGATTCGCGATCGGTGTACCAATTACTAAGTCTTTCTGTCGGCTATAGCGCGATAGTAAAATCCCTAAAGCTGCCAGAAGAATCATAAATAGAGATGCTTCTGACAGCTTGCTTAAGGTTTTAAGCTTTTCAGTTAGTTTTTGTGATAGGGCAAAATTACAGCTACCACCCCGAAATGTCTGTATAGATGGACGAGGATAGTCAGTCGGTAATTTCAATTGGGTGGGAATTCCTGCTAATTGTTGTTTCCAGTAATCCAGTAGAGGCGAACAGCCGTTCGCCCTTACTTCCCTTTCCAAATATTGACGTTGCCACACGGCAAAATCAGCGTATTGTATTGGTAATGGTTGTAGGGGTAATTCACGAATTGCCCCTACGGTATTAAACGCCCTGTAAAGTACAGATAATTCACGTACCAAAATACCTAATGACCAACCATCAGAGATAATATGATGCATGGTTAGCAGTAAGATATGTTCTTTTTCCGCCAATCGTAATAATTTAAATCGCAGTAAAGAGTCTTTGGCTAAATCAAAAGGAGCTTGTACTTCTCGCTCGATCTCTGTTTGTACTTCAGTACTTTCTCGATCGCGCAGCGCCTCGCCAAAAGCGAGATCGCAATTCTCTAAATCAACTACCAACCAATCAAAATCAGGCTTAGAATGAATTATTTGTACGGGAGAATTTTCTACTGTAGTGAAATTAGTACGCAACACTTCATGCCGTCTGACAATTTCTTGTAGAGCTTGTTTTAAACCAGTAATGTTAAGAACACCAGTTAAATGTAAGGCTGCTGGAATGTTATATACAGCAGTTGTTCCTTCGAGTTGTGACAAAAACCACAATCTCTGTTGAGCAAAAGAGAGGGGTAGATTTTGCGCTCGAGAAACAGTGACAATTCGCGAATTGCCCTTACCCTTTGATTGTTCGCCCTTACGATGTTGTAAAAACGAGAGGATTTCTATTTTACGTTCGGCAAGTTGAGAACGCATTTCTGGTGTTAGGACATCTTTAGGAGCATTACAGCGCAAACGATCGCCTTCTACCCATAGTTTAATATCGCAACTTGCAAGGTCAGCTAAAAATTCGTAAATCGATTTCATATTTCAAATTCCTCTCGATTGTCTAACTCCTCAGCAGGAGCAGATTGTAATTGTTCTAGTGCCGAATGCATTTCCTCAATGGTTTGAGCCAAGCTAGCTAGAGTATGTTTGGCAAACAGATATTGCAGGGGTAATTCTACGCCCAAGCGATCGCGCAGTCTTGTAGTTACTTGCGTAGCTAGCAAAGAATGTCCCCCCAAATCGAAGAAATTATCATAGATGCTGACTTGCTCTATGCCTAAAACTTCGCTCCAAATTTCAGCCATAGTTTCTTCAGTGGGAGTGCGGGGAGAGACTCTGGGGTGTTGAATCTTGTCTGTTTCAGGACGAGGTAAAGCTTGGTAATCTACTTTGCCGTTAGCGGTTAAGGGTAGATTAGACAGCCCAGAAAAAGCCGAAGGTATCATATACTCTGGCAGTTTTTCTTTAAGGCGATCGCGAATATCTCTAATTAAGGTATTTTTACTGTTCCAACTCGGTTTCTTAGTAGATACAACCTTATCTGTTTTCCGAGAAAGCCCTATGGATTCTCGTCTAGCATATATATTGTAGAGTTCGGTTTCTCTCAGTTCATTTTCTTGAGCAATCGTAAATTCGTATTGATGTCTTGCGAGCATCTGAGTAATTTCAGCTAATCTACCATCGCGATCGTGAACTTCAACTACTATTTGTTTGATTTTTTGCCAATGTTCCTCTTTTATGCCGTTTAATACTTCTAATTCGCTTTTTTCGACATCAATTTTGAGTAAATCAATCTGTTCAATACCGTTTTCTTCGATTATCTCGGAAAGAGTTTTCAACTTACAGGTAAATTGTTGACTCTGTAAACGCTCTGCTAATAATTGCTCAATCGCTGTGGGAGACAATGCTGTTTCGTCGCTTGTGTCTTGATTGAGTAAAAAAGACTTAACTACTTCTTGTTCTTCTGACGCATCAGCAAAGCGACCAGAAATAACGGAAACGTGAGGATAATAGGTAAATTTAGCTTCTGTAGATTCAGCCGAAAGACCAACATCAAACAGTTTCACGTTTAAGCCATATAAGTCAGTATTAAGGCGTAATAGTTCAAATACAGGGGGAATAGGTTCAAAAGCATAAACCCGAACGTCAGAGCAAATTTTAGCAGCAAAAAGAGTAAATAAACCAATATTTGCCCCGACATCAAAAATACAGTCCCCATCATTAATAGTGATGCCGTGTCTTAAATAAGATAGTTGCTCAAAGATTTCTTGGTAAACAAAATCAGTTTCGTTTTTATTCAGATGAGCGATCGCCATTCCATTGGGCAACTCGTATAATGATTTATCTGTTAGTCTGCCTTGTTCTTGAAAGCGAATTAATTGTAAGACTGGTGCAGCTTGCTTCTCGTCGGGAACAATATAAGCTACCAAACGCTTGTTATCGGGTTCATCTTCTCTAGGAATTACAACAGTTTCCCTTACGCCAGGATGTTGAGCGATCGCAGTTTCTATTTCTCCCAGTTCAATACGGAAGCCCCGAATTTTTACCTGATTGTCCAAACGTCCCAAATATTCAATGCTGCCATTATGCGCGACGCGGAGCGAGTCCTTTAGGGAAGCGGTATCCTTTAGGGCGGGTAAATAACGCGCCTTATCCCCTGTTTTATACAATCGGCAATCCTGTTCGTGAATTGCCCCCACATTGGGTTTTTCAATAAATCGTTCGGCGGTTAATTCTGGACGATGCAAATAACCCCGTGCCAAACCAGAACCAGCAATATACATTTCGCCAGGTACGCCAATAGGTAGGGGCTGCAAATATCGATCGAGGATACAAACTTGTAAATCGGGAATGGGAACACCGATCGCGTTACCTGTATTATTAAGATCGTCTTTGGTTAGGGGACGATAAGTGACATGGACAGTGGTTTCGGTAATTCCGTACATATTGACTAACTGCGGAGTGCGATCGCCATGTCTGTCAAACCAAGGTTTCAAAGTCTGTATTTCTAATGCTTCTCCACCGAAGATAACTAAACGCAAGTTCAATTGCTGAGTAGTTTCAGCTATATTTTCTGCCCAGATTAGTTGTCGAAAAGCCGAAGGTGTTTGATTGAGAACTGTAACTTGTTCCTGACAAAGCAATTTGTAGAAGGCTTCGGGAGAACGAGTAACTAAATAAGGAACTACTACCAAACGTCCCCCATGAAGTAAAGCACCCCAAAGTTCCCAAACCGAAAAGTCAAAGGCGCAATTATGGAACATCGTCCACACATCGCTTGCGTTAAAGTTAAACCAAGATTGAGTAGCTGCAAATAAACGCATTACATTAGCATGGTTAACTAAAACTCCTTTTGGTGTGCCTGTAGAGCCAGATGTATAAATGACATAAGCCAAGTTTTCAGGGGTAACATCGCTAACAGGATTGTCTTTTCTCTGTTGAGCAATATCTTTTTTGTCTGTATCTAAACAAACTACCGTTGCTTTATGGGGAGGCAAATTTTCTTTTAACTTATCCTGAGTCACTAGCAGCGAAACTTGTGAATCTGACAGCATTAAAGCCAAACGCTCTTGAGGATTGGTGGAATCTAAAGGTAAATAAGCACCGCCAGCCTTGAGTATTCCTAATATGCCGACTATCATCTCTAGCGATCGCTCTACACAGATACCTACTAAAACTTCTGGTTTTACGCCCAAGCTTTGTAAATAATGCGCTAACTGATTAGCACGGGCGTTTAACTCTTGATAAGTAAGCTGTTCATTGTCATACACCACTGCTACTGCATCAGGCGATCGCTCTACTTGTAATTCAAATAATTGATGGAGGCATTGCTTTACCTCGTATTTAAGTAGGGGTTTCTGTAATAATTGCTGTTCTGATTTAGTTAACAGAGGTAACTTATAAATCTGCTGTTCGGGATTAACGGCGATCGCTGCTAGCAATGTTTTGAAATGCTCTGCCATTCGGCTGATAGTAGCCTCATCAAATAAATCGCTGTTATATTCCCAAGAGCCTTCTAGTCCTTCTTCTGTTTCTACCATTGACAAAACTAAATCGAACCTAACCCTTACTGTTTCTGTTTTTAACGGCATTAAGCTCAAACCAGGTAATTCTAATTCCTCGGTAGGTGCATTTTGCAGGGCGAACATTACCTGAAACAATGGAGTATGGCTTAAAGTGCGCTCTGGTTGTAATTCTTCAACTAGTTGCTCAAAAGGTAAGTCTTGATGGGTATAAGCTTCTAAAGTTGTTTGCCGTACTTGCTGCAAAAAGTCTTGAAAACTAGGATTATCTGTTAAATCGAAGCGCAAAGCCAAGGTATTGACAAAAAAGCCAATCAATGATTCTAATTCTCGGCGGTTACGGTTAGCGATGGGCGAACCAATAACTAAATCCTCTTGTTGAGAGTAACGAGATAGGAGAATAGCAAAAGCTGATAGCAGAGTCATAAATAAAGTGACTTGCGATCGCTGACTCAATTCCAAAAGAGATGAGGTTAATTCTTTGTCTAAGGTAAACCAGAAGTTACGACCCCGAAAACTCTGTATTGGTAGGCGAGGATAGTCAGTAGATAACTCTAAAATTGGCGGTGCATTTTTGAGTTTTTGCTGCCAGTAACTAAGTTGTCGGTCTAAAATTTCGCTACTTAACCATTTTCTTTGCCATACCGCAAAATCTGCGTATTGGATAGGTAATGGGGGTAGGGATTGGGCGACTTGGGGACTTGGAGACTTGGAGACTTGGGGAAGAGCTATAAAGGTTTGATAGAGTATAGATAACTCTCGTACCAAAATCCCCAAAGACCAACCATCAGATATAATATGGTGCATCGTCAACAGCAATATATGATCGTTAGCAGCCAACCGCAGTAACTTAATTCTCAGTAAAGGTGCTTTACTTAAGTCAAAGGGGTTTTGGGCTTCAACACTAGCCAAGTTTTGGACTTCGGCAGATTGTTCTTGGATAGGTAACTCTTGCAAATCGACTACTTGCAGGTTAAGAGAGGGATTAGGCGCGATCGCCTGTACGGGTTTTCCTTCTACCATCGGGTAATAAGTACGTAATACTTCGTGCCGTTGCTCAATTTCTTGTAAGGCTTGTTTTAGGGCAGCTAAATTAAGAGAACCCTTTAGTTGTAAAGCCCCCGACATATTGTAGGCAGCAGAATCCCCTTCCAATTGTTCTAAAAACCATAGTCGCTGTTGAGCAAATGATAGAGGTAAGTACGAAGTCCGCGCTACAGATTCAATTGTCGAAACTTCTAGACCTAATCCTTGTTGTCTAATGGTTTCTACTTGTTGACTTAACTCTTCAATCGTCGGATTAGCGAACAAATAATTTAAGGGTATTTCTAGCTCAAAGGTTTCCCTGATTCGCGAAATAACTTGCGTCGCCAGCAGAGAATGTCCCCCCAATGCAAAGAAGTTATCGTGAATACCGACTTGTTGTAACTTGAGAATTTCTGCCCAAGTTGCTGCTAATACTTCTTGAGTAGGAGTGCGCGGTGGTACAAATTCTTGAGTAATATTCGTATTCTTGGGGGCGGGTAAAGCACGGCGATTAATTTTTCCGTTAGGAGTAAGGGGAATTGCTTCTAACAAGACAAAAGCCGAGGGAATCATATATTCTGGCAACTTTTGTTTGAGAAAGTCCCGCAGATCGCTACAAACAGGTTGTTTTTCTTCGGATACAATATATGCCACAAGGCGTTTATCTCCAGAATTATCGTCTCTGGCAATAACTACCGCCTGTCTTACCTGGGGATGATAGTTTAAAACAGTTTCAATTTCCCCTAGTTCAATCCGAAAACCCCGAATTTTGACCTGATTGTCAATTCTACCCAGATATTGAATCTTGCCATCGGGTAAATATTTTGCTAAGTCTCCTGTTTTATACAACCGCGATTTCTGTAGGGGCATTTCGCGAAATGCCCCTACAAACGGGTTAGAAATAAATTTCGCCTCGGTTAATTCTGGCTGATTTAAATAGCCTTTGGCTAAACCCATACCGCCAAGGTGTAATTCTCCAGGTACTCCTACAGGAACTGGTTGCAGATGACGATCGAGAATATAAGTCTGGGTATTGGCAATCGCTTTACCAATAGTAGGGGAATTATTCGCGGTTTTCTCTACCAAGGTAAACGTAGAGTAAGTAGTGTCCTCAGATGGACCATAAAGGTTATAAACTTCTTTTATGTTTTCTTGCTGATAGAGTTGCTGTACGAGTTGAGAGGGAAGAGGTTCGCCAGCTAAATTTACAGTTCGGACTGTTTTGGGTATGCCTTCGGTGCGAATTAACTCGGCGATCGCACTGGGAACTGTATTAATTAAGGTAACTTCTTCAGCAGCAGGTAAGTTAGGTAATTCTAAGGCATTTTCTGACAGAATTACCTTTCCCCCCCAACTAAGGGTGACAAATAACTCAAATACTGAAAGATCAAAACAGATAGAAGTCGAAGCCAAAACACCAGCCAGTTGCTCGGTTGTAAATACTTCTTGCGCCCAAAATACCAGAGTAAGTGGACTACGATGAGCGATCGCAACTCCTTTAGGTTTGCCAGTAGAACCAGAAGTATAGATGACATAGGCTAAATTTTCCTGTTTAACTTCACTCAGTGGATTTTCTGGGCTTTCTGAGGAAATAGCTGACCAATCTCGATCTAAATAGACTGTTTTTCCTTGATGAGGAGGTAATGCGTTGCTTAATTTCTCTTGAGTCAACAATACTTTTACTACTGCATCATCGAGCATAAAAGCCAAACGTTCGGCAGGATAATCTGGGTCTAATGGTACGTATGCGCCACCTGCTTTGAGAATTCCTAGCAAACCTATTACCATTAAGATCGATCGCTCTACACAAATGCCTACTAGTACCTCTGGTTTTACGCCCAATTTTTGTAAATAGTGGGCTAGTTGATTGGCACGGGCGTTTAACTCGGCATAGGTCAGTTTTTGCTCTTGCCACACCACTGCTACAGCATTAGGAGTTTGTTTTACCTGTGATTCAAACAACTGATGCAGACATTTATCTTGGGGATAATCTGCCTGGGTATCATTCCATTCAATTAATAATTGCTGTTTCTCAACATTTGTCAGTAGAGGTAATTGAGCTACTGATTGCTCGAAATTGTTAACTATTGTCTGTAATAAAGTTTGGAAATGGGCGATCGCTCTTTTGATTGTCGCTGACTCAAATAAATCGCTGTTGTATTCCCAAGTCCCTTCTAATTCAGCTTCCGTCTCCCTCATCGACAGAGTGAAATCAAACTTTGCTGTGACACTTTCTCGGTCTAAAATCGACCATTCTAGTCCTGGTAGTTCCAGTTCTAAAGGCAGCCCATTATCAAGAACAAACATAACCTGAAATATAGGGGTAGTGCTAAGGTTACGTTCTGGTTGTAGTTCTTCTACTAACTGCTCGAAAGGTAAGTCCTGATGAGTATAAGCATCTAAAGTTACCTGTCGGACTTGCTTTAAAAAGTCGGTAAAGTTGGGATTATCTTGAAGATCGAGGCGTAGAGCCAAAGTATTAACAAAAAAGCCAATTAAAGGTTCGAGTTCTTTGCGGTTACGATTGGCGATCGCTGTACCAATAACAAGCTCCTCTTGTCGGCTGTAACGAGATAATAAAATTGCCCAAGCCGATAGCAGGGTCATAAATAGTGTTGTTCCTGCTTGTTGACTGAAATTCTTAAGTGATGAGGTGAGCTTCTTATCTAGAATAAAGGACTCGCTACGACCAACAAAAGTTTGTACTGCTGGACGTGGGTAATCAGTGGGCAATTCTAATAGTGGGGGTGCATTTTTAAGCTGTTGTTTCCAATAATTTAATTGGGTGTCTAAAATTTCCCCTCTTAACCAGCGACGCTGCCAAACAGCAAAATCTGCATATTGAATCGGCAATGCAGGTAGGGGAGAATTGCGCGCCCCTACTACTACACCATATAACACAGACAATTCACGCATCAATACACCCCAAGACCAACCATCAGCAATAATATGGTGCATTGTTAATAGCAAGATATGCTCGTCAGCAGCTAACCGCAGCAAGGTTACTCGTAACAAAGGTGCTTTAGACAAATCGAAAAGAGTTTGTGCTTCTTCTCTAACTAATCGTCTTACTTCGACAGATTGCTCTTGAGAAGATAAATCTTGTAAATCTACTATCGGCAGACTAAAAGGTAAATCTGACTCAATAATTTGTACGGGTGAATTTTGCACCACATCGAAGCGAGTACGCAATACCTCATGTCTTTGGACAATTTCTGCTAAAGCTTGTTTTAAAGCTTCTACTGAGAGAGTTCCTTTTAAGCGCAAAGCTCCTGGGATATTGTAGACAGCAGTTGTGCCTTCTAATTGGGACAAAAACCACAGTCGAGTTTGAGCAAAGGATAAAGGCAGATTTTCTTTTCTTTCTATAGGTGCGATCGCCTTAAATTCTATCCCTAATGCTTGTTGTCGAATAGTTTCTACTTGTTGACTCAGTTCGTCTAAGGTGGGATAGGTAAACAAGTTTTGTAGTGGTAGTTCTACTTGTAAAGTCGATCGCATCCGCGAAATAACCTGAGTCGCTAGTAGAGAATGTCCCCCCAATGCAAAAAAGTTGTCATGGATGCCAACTTGTTCTAATCCTAAAACTTCTGCCCAAATTGCTGCTAAAACTTCTTGTGTCGGCGTGTGGGGTGGCACAAAATTATCAGTGCTACGGCTAGGCAATGGTAAAGCTTGGCGCCCCGCTTTGCGGATCTCGGAGAGATCGACTTTGCCATTGGGTGTTAGAGGAATTGTCTTTAACCAAACAAAAACTGAAGGAATCATATATTCTGGCAGTTTTTGTTTTAGGAAAGAGCGCAGTTCGTTATTAGAAACAGATTCTTTTTGATTAGGAACAATATATGCCACTAATGTAGGGGCGAAGAGTGAATCGCTCCTACTGGGTCGATCTTCTCGCACCATCACCACAGTTTCTTTTATTTGTGGATGTCCAGTCAGTACCGTTTCAATTTCTCCAAGTTCAATCCGAAAACCTCGAATTTTCACCTGATTATCGATTCTACCCAGATATTCGATGCTGCCATCGGATAGATAACGGGCGCGATCGCCTGTTTTGTATAGTCGCGAATTATATAAAAGCGTTTCCTGTAGAGACAATTCGCGAATTGCCCCTACAAATGGATTGAATATAAACTTCGTCTCGTTCAATTCAGGACGATTCAAATAACCCCGTGCCAAACCAGCACCGCTTATATACATTTCGCCAGGTATTCCAACAGGTAATGGTTGCAGACAGCGATCGAGGATGTAAACCTTTGTATTAGCAATGGGACGACCGATCGCTGGTATTGTGTCTTCATTAGCAACAACAACTCCTGAAGTGGTGACGACAGTATTTTCGGTTGGCCCGTAATTATTGACTAATATAAAAGGAATAGAAGCTGATGGTGCAGAATGCAGTTTGTCGCCCCCAGTTAGCATAATGCGTAAAGCTATACCAGGCGACCATTCTAAAGATAATAGTCTTTCAGAGATCGCGGTGGAAACAAAACTAATGGTAATTTCTTTCTGTATTAACCAATTTTGTAAATCTACTGGCGACAGCAGTGTCTCAGAATCTACTAAATAAATACTTGCGCCTGCCGTTAGATAAGGATATATTTCCCATCCCGCAGCATCAAAAGCCATTCCTGCTAACTGAGTGGCTCGATCTGATGCAGTTACGTCAAAAGCTTGCTGATGCCAGTTAACTAAATTAACTAGTCCTGAGTGGGGAACTAAAACTCCTTTTGGTCTTCCTGTCGAACCAGAAGTATAGATAACATAAGCTAAGTTTGCAGCTTGTACGACTGGGGTAGGATTATGCTGGCTTGCTTCGGAGATCGCTGCCCAATCTTTATCTAAACAGATTGACTGTGCTTTATTTTCTGGCAGTTTGGCGATTAACTCTTGTTGAGTTATTAGTATTTTTATCCCAGAATCATCAAGCATGAAAGCTAACCTTTCAGTCGGATAGGATGGATCGAGGGGAACATAAGCTGCTCCCGCTTTCAGAATTCCTAGCAGTCCAATTATCAGTAAAGGCGTTCGCTCGACGCATAAACCTACCTTATCTTCTGTGGCTACACCTTTACTTTGCAGATAGTGAGCTAGCTGATTAGCGCGCTCGTTTAATTCGCGGTAGGTTAATTGTTGGTCTTCAAATACTAGGGCGATCGCATCGGGTGTTTTGGCTACCTGTGATTCAAACAACTGATGAATACACTTATCTTGAGGATATTCAACTTCGGTAGAGTTCCACTCAACTAATAACTGATGTCTCTTTGCTTCGGTTAGTAATGGTAATTGAGCTATCTGTGCATCGGGATTAGCGACTATTCCCTGTAGTAAATTCTGAAAATGCTCTGCCATTCTCTCAATAGTGGACTCTTCAAACAGATTGCTGTTGTATTTGAAGACACCGAATAAAGATTCTCGCCCTTCTATTATTTCTAAAGTTAGATCGAACTGTCCTTCTTCTTGAGGAATTACAAAGGGTTCGAGTTTTAGCCCATCCCAATCAACCTGAATTTCTCCTTCTTGAGGGATAAATAATTCTGTCACCTCATTTTGCAGTTCTTGAAGAGCAAAAACTACCCTAATCAAAGAAGAACTACTATCTTGCTCCTGCTGTAACTTTTCTACCAATAAGGCATAGGGATAATCTTGATGAGCGATCGCTTTGAGCAAAGTCTGACGAGTTTGAGTCAAAAATGTCTTAAATGTCAGATTATCTGAAAATTGTGAGCGCAAGACCATTAAATTAACAAAATAACCCACAGTTTGGGCAAATTTAGCATTTCTGCCTGCTGTTGGCGAACCGATTAAAATTTCCTCTTGACCTGTGTAGCGATGCAGTAAAATCTGGAAAGTTGCTAGAAGAGTCATATAAAGAGTAGCATTTTCAGTCTGTGCTAATTCTTTAAGTTGCTCAGTTATTTCGCTCTCTAGCTTGAAGGTGTAAGACTCTCCCTTATTAGTCTGTTGAGGCAGACGAGGTTTGTCTGTAGGTAAATCGAGAACGGGTAATTCACCAGCTAACTGATTATGCCAGTAATCCACATAGCGATCGCCATATTTACCTAACAAGATCTCAGTTTGCCATTGCACATAATCTTGATAATCATATTTCAGAGTCGGTAGAGTCGCTTTTTGTCCCGCTTTTTCTGCTAGATATAGTTCCCTTAACTCATTGATTAAGAGCAACATCGACCATCCATCCCGCACGATATGATGTATTGCTAATAGAAAAACGTGTTCTTCTGGAGAACGAGTAAATAAACTAGCCCATAACACTTGCCCCTCTTCGAGATTAAAAGGACGTTGATAGTTTTTAGTTACCTCTTCTTTTAACTCCTCTTCAGTCCAACCAAAAGCATTAATTTCCTCAAAAGGAATGGCAACACTTTCCCTAACTTCCTGATATGGTTCGCCTTCTTCTTGACTGAAACTAGTACGTAAAATAGTATGGCGATCGCATAAAGCTTGAAGGGCATTGCGCCATGCTGACACATCTAAATTAGAAGTAATAAGAACTGTAAAAGCAGTGTTATAGGCCGCACTCTCTGGATTTAGTTGATATAAAAACCATAAAGCTCTTTGTCCGTAGGAAAGAGGATAAACTGAATTCTTACTTGTCTCTTTTGGCAAGACAGAGGGAGTATTACTCCGTGAAGTAATTTTTCCCAAGATCGGGGTTAGAGAAAGGTCAGTTTTAATTTCGTATAACTTCCGTTGACTAGCTTTTGGAGAAGAGAACGATAAATTATTTGCCGAACCCTTGGTTTGTGAATCTGGTTCAATTGTCTTAGGTTGGGCTATTTTTACTCTAAGGTTCGCTTGACTAGATGTTATCTCTAGTTTTTCTCCGACTCTATTACTAATTTGTTTAAGTCTTTTCAGCGAGTAAAGAGCAGGCAGTACTGAATCTGAATCTACACCAAAGTCAATCAGACAAGCAATTTCATTAACTCCAATCTCTTTAAGGCGATCGACCATACTCAGACAGGATTCTGGAGTACCAAATAAGGCACTTGTCTGAAAGTAACGCTCAAAAGCATATGCTAATAAATGTTCGCGCTCTTGCTCGTTCAAATCATCTAAGCTTTTTGCTCCCTGTCGCCACAAACTAACTGAGGATTCTAGATATTCAATAAACGGCTGGCGGACTTTCTTGCGTACAACTCCTAAATCTTCGCTGACAAATGTGTGCATCATTAATGTCACATGACCTGTATTAGGATCGTGACCATGCTGAGAACGTGCCTGACGATAAAGAGCTATTTTCTCAGCTAATTCCTCTATAGGTTGAAACAGAAGGGCAGTAAGAATATTTACCCCCATTGCCCCCGCTTCAATAAATCTTTCTTTTCCACCGCTACAAGTAAGCCAAATCGAAAGCTGCTGTTGATGAGGCAAAGGATAAATACGAACATCCGTTGGTTTTCCTTTACCATTAGCTAACGAAAGGCTTTCTCCTTGCCAAAGTTTTTTGATGGTTTCGATACCTGAATACAGAACTTCTTTTGAGTTTGGGTAAGCGGATGGAGAAATTACAAAGTCATTTGGGTTCCAACCTCTGGCAAAAGCAAGGTCGATTCTACCTTTAGATAAGTTATCAACAACAGACCATTCCTCAGCAACTCGGATGGGGTTATGTAGAGGCATGACCACACTACCAGCACGAATCCGAATTCGCTCAGTTACCATCGCTAGTGCTGCACCGAGTACGGAAGGATTAGGATACAGACCGCCGAAAGCATGAAAATGACGTTCTGGTAGCCAAACCGCACTAAAACCATGTCGATCGGCCCATTTTGCTCCTTCAATTAAAAGCTCATATTTATCTTCGGCAAATTCCGCTTCGTTGCTGGAAAAATATAACAGACTGAATTTTATATTTGCTGTAGATGTTTTTGCTTGAGAAGATTTTTCTAAAGAAGACTTAGGTAAAGTTTGAATTGCTGTTGAGGAAAAAGATTCTTGCTCTGATTGAATCCAAGCAGCCAAACTAGTAACACTTAAATTTTCCCAAAACGACTCGATGGGTAAATCAAGGTTAAATTCTTCTTCAATCAAATTCTTAATCTCGATCGCTTTTAACGAATTAAGCCCCAAACTGGTCAGAGGTTGTTGAGGATTGAGCAAAGAAGGATTAGTACCCATAATCTGGGCAATGCGATCGCGTAACATAGATACTTTCGATAACTTCTCGTTACCTTCAATCGTCTCATCAACCTTCTCTAATACTGTCTTACCTACGATAGATAAACTATCCTTTAAAAACCCATCTCGGCAAGCATAACGTTGAATTTTGCCACTAGAAGTCTTAGGAATACTTCCAGTTTTTAACAGCGCAACAGCATAAATATCTAACTCATGGTATTCCGATACTGCCTGACGAATAGCCGTAGTTACCGCATTTACGTCAAGCGATCGCAGATAAGTCCGTTTTACTTCTTGGGTAATAACCAGACGTTCAACTCCCTCTACTTCTACAGAAAAAGCTGCACTACAACTTTCTCTCAGTGAGGGATGGCTCTTTTCTACAGTTAGTTCAATATCTTGAGGATAATAGTTACGACCTCGAATAATAATTAAATCTTTGAGTCTACCCGTAACGAACAACTCTCCCTGATGCCAAAATCCTAAATCCCCTGTTCTTAAAAATGTCCCTGACTCTGTATCATTTAAACGAGCCTGAAATATGCACTTTGTGTCTAAGGGGCGATTCCAATAACCAGCAGCTATGCTCTTACCTGATACCCAAATTTCTCCTACTTGTCCATCTTCACATTGGCTTAAAGTATTTGGGTTAGCAATCACAATTTTCTGATCTAACCAACTTTGTCCACAACTAACAATCTGTAAGCTATTTTTATTCTTGTACGGAGTTACATCGATCGAGGTGAGGTTTTTTGGCTCTTTCGCCTCTTTTTCTATCTCCCCGTCTCTTTGTCTCCCCGTCCCCCAGTAAGAGATTACTCCGTCGTTAGAAGGCGAAGTAATCTCTGACCGTTGTTCAGTTTGACTAAGTTCTATATTTGAACGCAACTTATTATTAGTTGGGCTTACTACTTGATTATGCTTGAGAGCTTTCTTTTCAATCTGGCGAATCTGGGGTATATCTGTTTTCTTATTTCCCGAAATAAACAAAGTAGCTTCAGCCATGCCGTAGCAGGGATAAAATGCTTCTGGGCGAAATCCGCAGCCACTAAAATAGCTAGTAAAGTTTTCTAGAGTTTCTGCCCGAATAGGTTCAGCACCATTAAAAGCCACATCCCAACTGCTTAGATCGAGCTTATCTAGTTGTTCGGGCTTTATTTTTTTAACACATAAGTCATAAGCAAAATTTGGTGCGCCACTAGTGGTTGCTTTGTATCGGGTTATCGCCTCAAGCCAGCGTATCGGCTTCTGAAGAAATGCTGTCGGCGACATTAAAATAGAGTGAATCCCCAAATACATCGGCTGTAGTACATTACCCATCAATCCCATGTCGTGAAATAGAGGTAGCCAACCAACAAAAATAGTTTTTTCGCTATGTCCAAAAGCTTGCTCGATCGTTCGTTCGTTGTGCAGCAAGTTACTGTGAGTGACCATTACTCCCTTTGGCGTTCCTGTCGAACCAGAGGTGTATTGCAAAAAAGCTAAACTGTCACTGTTTAAATCGGGGCAAACCCATTCATTTCCATCCCCTTCTGCTAGTCGATCGCTGGCTAACCAAAGCAAGGTATTCCAATCTTCTGTCTTGGCTAAAAGGCGATCGAGATCGTTTTTTACTGCTTCGGTTGTTAATACTACTTTCGCCTGGGCATCAAGGGCGATCGCTTGCCACCTCTTCAAATTTTGATGGCGACGAGGAACACCCAAAGGAACTGCTACTACTCCTGCATACAAACAACCAAAAAAAGCAGCAATAAACTCTAACCCTGATGGGTAGAGCAAAAGTACTCTATCTCCTGGATGACAATAAGCTTGTAGTTCTGTGGCGATCGCCCTTGCTTGTCGCTCCAATTCGTTATAGTTTAGAGATGCTGTCTCTATTTCTCCATCAGCGAGAAAGGTGTAAGCAGTTTTTAAGGGTTGAGTATCAACACGATGGCGTAGTAGTTCGACAAACGTTGTTATTGAGATAATATCTACCAAAAGCTTCTCCTAAAATAAACAGCCTGGCTCATAAAGCTATGGTTGCCATAAACAACCGTCTCAAAAGCTCATGAAGTTCTGCCCAACTCATTTTTGTAAACATTGTAGATATGCTTCATAGTATGATTCAACCCTGCTTTAAGTTGTCTCTTTAATTAAAGATATTGTTTTTGCTCTTGTTTATTAATTTGACACTATGAATTAATTAAGTAATCATCCTTATGACATAAATTGTTGGTTCTGTTGTAGGGGAATGGCAACGATACTTTAGTGCGACTTTTTTAGTTTAAATGTCCTAACAAAAAGTACAAGGAACACTAGCTTGGTTTCAATAATTGAACCATGATAACTGAATTCTCCGTGCGGGTGAAAGAACCCTTAGTCAATGGGAACTAGATAAATCGGGAAAGAAAGTTGCCTTAAAAATCGAGCGCTATTTTGAATCTGGTTCTACAATCTGTCAATGAAATATGCACCGCCTCAAATACCACTGGCAGACACCTTACTGGAGAATTTAATCGAGTTGTAGAGAATTTTTTAAACGCATAACCTTTCTATGCTTGGCGCGCTTCCCTTGCCCCCAAATGCGATGGGGATGAACGTCTTAAGCCACTAGGAGCATCCGCTTTTTAAGTTTAATCAATTGTTTTAAATTCATGTCTCAGTCACTAACAGCAAACAGCTAACAGCCAAAAACTAATCCCTCTTTTGCAACTATTGGGAATGAAGTAAGAATTAATCACCATTTGAAGGACTTTGTTCTTTTCTACTTTTCCCTATTTCTTTGGGTTTATTGCCCCATAATCATAAAAGAGAAATAAAATAGCGATCGCCTTTGGGGGAATAAAGGAGATGACCAAATCGATGGTGGTACGGGTTTTGATTTACTGTTTGAATGATATTTTAAGCGATCTTGATAGTGGCGATCGCATCACAATCGCTCGATTGCTGAACCACACCAGTAGCATTGTAGATTATCAAGATAGTGAAGCCTATCAAAATGAGCTCTTGGCAGACCCCACTAGAATTTGGCAGCCAGAGGAAAAACTTGCTTATGTGAGTGAACTAGAACCATACTCTGAGCCTGGCGAAGAATCGCAATATTCAGCCAGTAACTATCAATTGCTCGATTTATAGTCATTCCAATTAATTTCCTGACGTTGTTCAACATCGGTAAAAGGATGAGGAATGAAGGATGAAGGATGAAGGATTAAAAGTAGTACTGAGTAACTTGTGGTTTCTATTTGGAATTACTATAAATCAGGACTAAATTTTGAGAAAAAGTTATTTCGCAACAAGTCTAAAATCTCTAATCCGTGGTAGGCATTTCAAAATCAAGATTGATTGGTCGATCGCAAAGCTGACTGCTAGTTGTAACCTCTGTGGTCGGAATATCTAGACTAACAGCTTCAAATTGCAACAGATCGCACCAAACTCGACCCGAACCAACTAGCAAGATACCAAAAGCGATACGATTGCCCGCAGCAGGTATATCTAATACCACTGAATACCTCGTCCAGTCAGTTGTACCCTTAATCGAACGATTCTGCATATTATCAAAGCTCAACACTTGATTTTCACCGTCAACCCTCATCCATAGACCCGTCCAATTTTCCACTGCCTCGGTTTTAATATAGCCAGATAGCTGTAGTCGTCGATCGCAATAGCGGTCGGCTTTAAACTCTTGCATTAGTGTTCCAAAACCTTCTGCCTGCGGATATTTAGACTGAATAAGGACGCTTGTTTGTCCTTGGTAAGCTACTGTGTTGTCCAGTCTCACATCATAGTCATGAGGGTGAGAACCCGCGACAAACCAACCTGGTGGAACATGAGACTGAAAATCTTCTGGAGTATTGTTCTTGTTCAATGATTGCGGATTTGGTTTGGTGTAGTCTTCCTCACTTAGAATTAAACCAAAAGCACTAAAGCAAAGTATCAGGCTTTGCTTATCAACCCCCGTTTCTCGGTTTAAAATCTTAGCTACTGTAATTGGTGCTAGCCCACTGCGTTGGCTCAATTCTTCAAAAGTATAGCGATCGCCATTATTTTCCCAGATTTCCACCTTCTGCTTTGCAGCTTGAAGTTTTTGTAAGCCTATATTGGTTAAAACTATGCCACGTTTTCGTTTTTGTTTCTGTTGTGTCATATAACCTGTAACCTGTGTTGCTCTGCTTACTCAGCTATTCATTAAGTGTCTCAAACGATAAATTAGCAGGTGATTGAGAGCTACTTTGGGTATTTTCTAAATTAGTGGTTGGGATTTCGGTGTCAACAACTTCAAATTGAAGATCGTCCATCCAGACTTGTCCTGACCCTGACAATAGAAGCCCAAAGGCAATATTCTTACTTGCTACGGGGACATCTAAGACAATATCATAAGATTGCCAGTCGTTCGAGCCTTTAATGGGGCGTTGTTGCATATTATCAAAACTCAATACCTGACCAGAAGTACCATCGACTCTCATCCAGAGTCCTGCCCAGTCTTCAACAGCCTCAGCCTTGACATATCCCCTCAGTCGTAGTCGCTGACCTCGATAAGTACTAGCATCAAAGACCTGCATCAGAGTACCAAATCCCTTGATTGCACCAGGTTGAGCTTGAATCGTACCACTAGCACGACCATTGCGCTTCTCGCGGAGGTCAGCACCCATAGCGTAGTCCTGGGGACGGCTACCAGCTTCAAACCATTGCTGTAAGGGAGCAAATTCCACATCGCTTGATTCAGATAAAATAACCTTACTAGCGATCGGTGTAGCTGGCAGGCTATGCTCGATCGTATTTACGCCATTGAGAGCTATCCGATCCTTTAAGAAACTGCCTAGGATAATAAACCCGATTAGTCTTAATAGCAGTAATATTTTTGTCTGAAATTTAGAGAGGCGAAACATAATTTCAAGATTGAATCCATTTTTCTTTAAAAGTTAATTTAGGCTTACGGTCAGGACAAGTCAATGAAAGATCCCTATCTTAAGCGTTAACTTAGGGAAAAAGTTTAAAAAATTACCAGAGATGAGATAGCCTAATTTTAGGTAGCTTATCTTTGCAAGCCTTTATGTCTCAAAAAACTGCTTCTTCTACTAAGACATCTCCTTCTCTGCCAAAGGTAAGGATTTTAATAGTCGAAGATGATCCCTTAATGCAGTTAGGTTTAGAACAAGCTTTCGCAGATATCTCTCATTTAGAAATAATTGGTCAAGCAGAAGATGGCTATTTAGGTATTCAAGCAGCCTTGCAACTTAAACCAGACCTAGTAATCATGGATATTGGTTGACCACGCCTTGATGGGATTGCTACTACTCAAAAAATTAAAGAAACACTGCCAGACATAGGAGTAGTAATGCTAACCTCTCATACTTTAGAGACAGAAGTAATTGCTGCCCTTGCTGCTGGTGCTGATGCTTATTGTGTTAAAGGAGGAAAAATTGAGCGTTTACTTATGGCGATCGCTATAGCCCAAGACGGAGCAAAATATCTCGATCCGCAAATAGCTCAAGTAGTAGTTAAACATTTGAAGCCAGCTTCTTCCCAATATAAAATAGGTAATTTATCAGAACGAGAAATGGACGTTCTTAAGCTAATAGTTGAGGGTAAAAGTAATCCAGAAATTGCAGCAGCCCTTCATTTAAGTCGCAATACAATCAAAACTCACGTCAGAAGCATATTAAACAAGTTAACAGTTGACGATCGCGTACAAGCAGCAGTAGTAGCATTACGCTCTGGCTTGATTTCCTAGGACTTGTTTCTAAGACATATGGGCTTTACCCAGTTTGGCTCTGGGTAAAGTCTCGATCGGATACAATGGAGTTGAAATACTCAATGATTAGTAAAGTAGTCCACACCTAAAAATCAAGAAGCCTTTTTGTAATTATTTAGGGTTTGCTGAAAAAGTAAGCGAAAAAATTTACAAGAATCAGCTTGTTTAA
>NZ_LR213796.1 GCF_900659865.1 Hyella patelloides LEGE 07179 | reverse complement strand
TTGCCAATCGTAAAGATACACAAATGCTAGATAAGCATAATTATATGGATTATCTGGAGCTATTTGAGTGAGATTTTGCCAAGATGTAATTGCCCCTTTGACATCTTGCTGTAATACCTGGGATAATGCGATCGCATATAGCCAATCTAGTTTTTGTTTTGTTGTGGGTTGGCTGTTTTGTAAGCGATAAGATAAAGCGAGTTCGGTTTGTTTTAGGTAGTCTTGTTTGCCATCATATTGATTAATACGGGCGGTTTGAGCAAAGATAGCTTCTAAGGCGGTAATTCCTGATGACATTGTCGGTGCAATGGTACGCAGTTGAGTAACTAGATCTAATTCTGGTGCGGGTATGGGTTTAGCATTAGCATTGATGGTAATGGTAGTTTCGGAAATTGGTATGCTATAACTTTCTTTTGTTTGGCGATTGAGGTAAGTTGCTTGTAGCTTATACTCTCCTGGGGTTATATTTTCAGGTACTAGCATTGCTGTATTTTCCGTTACTTTGAAGGTAGGGTTATAATCGGGAAAATATAAGCGTTTAGAAGCGAGCATTCCCATCCCAATACCACGATCGTGTATCCAATTTATAGGGGCATGGTGCGAAACGCTCTCACCAGATTTTTTATTGTCTAATTGCCAAGTTAGTAAGACTATTCCTTGGGTTAATTGTTCGTCACTTCCTATCCATTGATAGGTAACGGGTATTGTGGTATTAGTAGTTGCTGTTTGAGGTATTATGATTTTACTTAATTGTATTTTATCTTCTAAGTATGTCTCTTCATTCGGAATAGCTACCTCTATATTAGGTTGAGTTGCACGATATAATTTTAGTTCGCTATTATCGGGTAATTGCCAACTTCTATGTAGCTGAAAATCAGCACTTTCTGATACTAGTTTAGTGATGGTAGCTTGAGCTTCGGGTACTGAACCTTGATCGCCTGTTTTTGTAAGAAACCATTCTAGGGAGCGCATATCTTGAATCACTTCATTTTCTTTAATTCCTACCTGTCTACCTACTACTTGAAAGTTTTGCAGTCCGCCATAAAAGGAAAAGTTATGTTGATTAATTTCAGGTGTTGAAGGTAATACTCCTAAAGTATTTCGTAAATTAAAATCGGTATTTATGATTTCTTGAATAACTTCTTGATGGGGGTAAGGCTGTTGGGTATAGGGATAATTTTGTACTCTAGGACTTAATATATTGGCGATGGTTGCTCCTGGTAATGGGAAGATATTTAAGAGCATTAAAACTATAGCAATAATGATTGTGAGCCATTGAAGATAGTTACGCCACCTTCTACTATAAGCTTGTAAACCAATTGCTAAGAATAGAGCAATGATCGGTAATAGAGGTAAAATATATCTGGCATCTTTATTAATGTTGAAAGAGGATAATAAATAACCGCCAATAAAATAAATTAGTAGCCATCTCATACCATGATTGTTATTAATAGAGAGAGATGGTGGGGTATAAAAATTTGGCTTAAAGGTTTTAGCTATCAAATAAAGTACAATTCCCACTACAGGAATTAATAATAAGTGCCAGGATAACAAATAGGGTAGAGTTTTAAAATAATAAACCCAAGCATCAATAGTATTTAAAGCAGGATCTCCTTCTGCTATTGCAGAATCTATAGTGGCTCTTTTTCCTGAAGTTAATATGAGTAACCAGTTCGTACGATACCAGGGATAACAAATCGCGATACTAATAAAGATGCTGGTAATTAATTGAGATATTCCTAACCACTGACGATTTTTACAATAAGCAAAAAACAGCCAAACTAAGGGGATAAATAAAAAGAAAAGTGCTGTCTGCTTGAGTAAAACAGCAAATCCCAAGCTAACACCAAAAGCAATAGCTAGTAACCAAGACTGATTTTGCTTTACCTTCCAAAGAGTGAGTAACCAAAAACTAAAAGTCGTAATAGCAGTTAACGGATAATCCAAGAGAAATTCGAGACGATAGTAATATAACCCTGGTAATAACTGACATAAGATAGCTGCGTAAATTCCTACCTTATTATTAAACAGAATTACTCCAATACCGTAAACAGCCACTAGCAGCATTGCACTATAGACTGGCATTACCAGATTAGCAGCATCTTCCTTTAGACCAAACCAACTAAAAAAGGGTGCTGTCAAAACATAGTGTAAGGGGGGAATCTTGTTGGATAGTAACCAAAAATTACGCCACCATTCCCCATCGAACCATTGAGGAGTTTGTAAAGCTTGCCAATAATTCAATGCGCCATTAAGATAATCAGCTTGATCCCATGCTGGTACAGAATTATCTAAACTATACCATAAGCGATCGCAGACTATTCCCAATAACCAAATCAAAAAGATAATTCCCAGACTTGGAATATGTCTATAGCGTCTGTAGATTTGTTTGTCAGAATGTAAAGAATCAATAGTCAAAATTAACTAATTCTATTTTAATAATTTAATAAGTAGATTTACGGAGATTAATTCTCAAAAAATCTAGAATATTTTTAGCTTTTCTTTATTTTTTTACAAATTTGCATTGAATATCATTGATAGTGATAACAGAGGTAAAACAGCTAAGAAAGCTCGGTATAAAGCCTGAAATTACAATTGGGCTTAATAAAAATCAATATAAAATACGTAAAATAACTGATTTCATCTTACATTATTTTGATTAGACTATGAACAACTAAATAGAAATCTCTCGTAAGTTTTAATACTGTTTTATCGTAAATTTTTTTTATTTGCTTGATAAAAGTTCTGTAATCTATGAGACTGCTCTTATTGCTTCTATTGAGGGTTAAAAGCTAATTCAAATATCTATAAAGATATGAATCAACAACCTTTAAAACAAAATAAACAGTTGCCCAAAAAGATTATAGTGCAACGCACAACTTACGCTCAAATTCCACAACAAATAAAATATTACGACATTAATCAGAAATTAGAGAGCAAAGTAAGTCAAGGAGCAGCGGAAATAGTTCACATTGCCAAAGAATTAGCTGCTAAAAACCGCGAGTTAAAGAAAGCGAATAAACAGTTAGAAAATTTTGCTTATACTGTTTCTCACGATCTTCAAGAGCCACTACGTTCGATTAATATGTTCACTCAGTTACTGGAAAAAGAATACGCTGCAAAACTGGATGGACAAGCCCAAGAATACATGAGCTACATTACAGGCAGTGCCATGAGAATGCAAACCATGATTCGGGATGTTTTGGATTATTCCCGTGCGGGTAAAAATGAACAAAATTGGCAGAATGTCGATCTCAATCAGTTAGTCGCAACAATACTTATCGATCTACAAGCAACTATTCAAGAAACAGAAGCCAAAATTATAATTAGCCACTTACCTATTGTGTTGGTCAAACCCACAGCAATCAGTCAATTATTACGCAATCTTATTAGTAATAGTATCAAATTTAGAAGTAATCAGAAACCTCACATTGAAATTGCCAGTCAACTGCAAGACAACCAGTGGTTGATTACTGTTAAAGATAATGGTATGGGTATCGAATCTGAATATCAAGATAAAATATTCCAAGCATTTAAAAGATTGCACTCTCAAGAACAATATTCTGGTAACGGCATTGGTTTAGCTATCTGTCAAAAAATTGTCGAATGCCATCAAGGATACATCGGAGTACAATCCCAATTAGGTAAAGGTTCAACATTTTATTTCACTCTACCTTTGACTTATCATAGCTAATTAACTAAACTGCATCCCTCACCTTGTTGAAACCCTTGATTTTTCTAGATAATTGTTCGAGGGTTTAAGGTTATCTTCTTAAAGCTATAAGCTTATAGCTTATAGCTTGGAGCGAAGCTCCTTTATAGGGGTATGAGGATCTAGGTTAAAAATCTCCCGAATTTCAGTCATCAAAACTAACTATTTCAGAAGAGATGTAGTTTAGCTGGTAGAATTTTGCTCGGTGTGAGAGTAAAAGAAACTCTTTTATAATGAATAAGTATCATCTTTGGTGTTCGACAGTTTTTGGCAACTTAATTAGTTTATCGGTAGCAGGGATTAGTATTGGTGGAGAAGTCACACAAGAAGAATCTGTAACCCCAAATGCAGAAGAATATAATCTGACAACTACACCTTTAGCAGAACAACTATTTACCCAACCCACAGCCAAACAGCTACAGCAAGGGGAATTAATTCTTAATTTTGATAACCGTCTTTTCTTCCTACCCGATCTAGTTCCTGGTGGGGTAGATGATGAAGACACCGCCGTTAATTTTAATACAGGATTTGTTTGGGGTATAACTGATAAATTACAGCTTGCATTGCAATTTCAATTTTTAGACAGTAGCACACCAGCTAGACAGGGTGACTTTACTAGCGAACGAACGGAAAATCAAGGAGCAGCAGGAGAATTAAAATATCGACTATGGCAAAACACCAGCCAAACTCAAGCATTAAGTGGTGTTGTTTCAGCTTCTTGGGGTACGAGGGGTTTTCGCTTTATTGGCGAGGAAACAGAAACAGAAATCAATAATCGCAATGTCTTTGTTGCTTTAGCTATTCCCTACACAGCAGAAGTCGGTAACAAATGGCAGTTTACAATCTCTCCCACTGTCGCTTTTTTCAATGATAAAAATGCGGGGTTTTTCCATCGTCTTCCTGGTGAAGATGAAGAGTTTGGTACGGTGTTTGGTTTCGCTGGAGGTATTGCTTACGAAATAAATCCCCGTCTCTTTATTTGGGGTGATGTTTTTGTTCCCTTAACAGGAAATAATAGTATTAGTCGTAGTTCTGGTGAACCCGATACCGCGATCGCTTATAATAGTGGTATTCGTTATTTAGTCAATCCTCGTCTAGCTTTAGATGTCTACGCTTCTAACACCTTTGGTAGTTTTGGCCCTTTAAGTTTGACCGCAGATCGTGATTTAATAGCATTGGGTACTAACCTGACATTTATGCCTGATGTAGTAGCTGCTAATCGAAAATATAGCGATCGCTTTAATGAAGAGTCTCAAGATATCGTTACCCCTCTGACTACCGATGGTTTGGCTTTTTTTGATGGTGGAGTAGTTTCTTCTCAAGACTTTATTTTCAACTTCCAACTAGGCTCTCAAGGAATCCTCACAGCCCTACGCTACGGCTTTTTAAAAGACTTTGAAGGTGCTATTTACCTCGATTATATCTTTAGTGATGTGGATGAATCCGAACAAGGTTATAGTGCTAAACTCAGGCTTTTAAATCAAGCAGAAGGTTCACCCGTTACTCTTAGTTTGGCTGCAACAGTAGGTATTACTAATCAACCCTTCATTAACTTCCTAGAAAATGATCGCGATGAATTTGAGCGTCAAGACTTAGATAAAGAGATTCCTATCTTTACCCCTGGAGGAGACGACATCGACGAAGGAAAACAGTTAATCGTTACTTTTGCCTTACCCATTCATTATCAAATTGCTACCAATACCGCAGTCTGGTTTACTCCCATAGTGGGATACGTGCAACGAGAAGGTACAGAATTAGCAGGATTCAACTTAGGTGGTTCAGTAGGAATATCTTCTGAATTAAGTGCTGTAGCAGAATTTGGAGCAAATTTTAGAGGAGAAGGCAATACTTTTGGCAACAACGGCTTAGAAGATGCAATTCCCTGGACTTTGGCTATCCGATGGACTCCTTTATCTTTATTTGGCTTAGAACCCTCTGAAGATAACACCAATCCCCAGTTAGAATTTTATCTCACCAATCGCGTTGGTTCTTCCACATGGCATCAATTAAGAGTCAGAGATGATAACGATCTTGCTGTTGGTGTGGGGTTGCAATTTCCTTTTTGATTGTGGTTCTGTAATGCTCATCTTATTAAACCTATTCCCTCGAACAGTGTCTTGGTGAGCTACAAGATGCACCTTCGGACGATATAGCCGTACAAAGTTAGGTTAGAACAGATTACTTATCTGCTCGGAAGTAGCAAGTAGCAAGTAGCAAGTAGCAAGTAGCAAGGTTTAAGGATGTCCTAACGCTGATATGTAATGCTATATATCGCACTTGATGGCTTGTCCTCGAATGTGGGGACGTAGGTTCTCACCGCTATCCTAAAAACTACAGGTTTACCCTTTGTGTGGCTTTTTTTAGTCATGGATGTTATTGGCTTTCAGAAATAAAGATTTACTAAAAATACTCTGAAAGTATTATTCTCTCCTAGAAAGTTGCACATCGCATACAGGTTTTCAACTAGATAGGGTTTCTTACTTATTTTTTACTTTAGTTTCCTATAATTGACTAGGGGAAGTATTTCATGCTTAAACGTATTTGGTAAACCCCGTAGCTTTTAGCGCAGGGAGAAGCAATCGTAAGACGTTTTTAAATGTCCGTGAAATATTGTTTAATACATAAAACCAGCAAGTCGCAAAAACATATAAGCTGATTGTGGGTGAGATTCGCTGTAATTGGACGTTGTAGTTAAAAGGCAGGTTGGGGAAAACCCAAGCTCGGTGCAAAACACTCTACTTTTAGCCTTTACAAGCAAAGCTTTTAGATTGCGGTGCGACCCCGCGTCGGCGACAGACCCTAAAGGACTCGCTCCGCGTCGCGCACCTGGTAGCGCACCAAGAAGAGCGAAACAAGATTGATAAATATGGCTGGCATTGTCTAAAGAGTAAAAGTATGCTAAGACCTAGTTGCTAGGCTAGATAGTAGCAGGTTTTTGACTAACCCTTTAAGGAGTCTTTTATTAAGAATCTCCATCGCTTTTAGCGCGGGGAGTGTCAAAGAACTGATATCAGCTTACAGACTTAAATCACGTCTAATTTGAAAGTAAGGAATACTAAGGAAATCTAAGCTTATGAAGGGCTGTATGTCGAGGACACCTCGAACCTTTGTAATCCTGATGCAATTACTTTGTTGAAAACTACTATAGTCATTCCAATTAATTTCCTTGCGTTGTTAAACATTGGTAAAAGGATGAGAGATGAACAGTAGGGGCGAACGACCGTTTAACGCCTACTTGTGGTTTCTACTTGGAATTACTATATTTTCAATTTGAGAAGTATACTTTGTGTTTCGGCGTTGCTTTGAACAAAATTCCAGTTCTCATTATCACGGAAGAGGTATAGTTTAATTATCATGGATCGATTCATCAATGTTCACGAAGCGAAAACTCAGCTATCGCAAATATTATTTCAAGTAGCCCTAGGAGAAGAATTCACCATTGCTAATCATGGTGTTCCTGTAGCTAGATTAGTACCTTATAGTACCACTGATTGTGAAAGCGATCTCGCTCGCCTTCCTCGAAGACAAATCAAAAAAACGACAACCACTGATGATTTTTATGGGCTAGATGAAAACACCATGGGATTATTGGAAGAAGAATAACAAGTAAAGTTAATTTGCCTGATACAAATTTCAATACGAATATTGTGGGGTGGAATAAAATCGATTGGCGTAAAGTCGAACGAGCAGCTTCAGGCTTCAACGTCAGAACAATTTTTCGGTGGTTAAAAAAACAAAAATTCTCAAAATCTTAAACAATTAGCTCTCATCGCAAATTAGCAAAAAACAGATTTTTTCCAGATTCTCTAGCTATTGATTCACGTTATGATTCAGATAGCAAAAATTTGTCATAGGAAATAAATTTTTATGGATGTCAAACTTATAATCATAATTTTAACGGGAATCTTCATCGTATCCTGCCTATTTTTCGGTACAAAAAACGGTTTTTACGACTCTGACAATTACGATGGTAATGGTACTGCTCATTAAATAGGCATCTTATATAGAATGTTGGGTGGGCAAGATAGTTGGTTTTAACTATTTTTTCCAGGTTAGAAAAATTGCCCACCATTGTTACTTATTTTTGCTCAAAATAATCTGTGCTTATTTGCAACGTTAGAAATTACCCAAATCTCTCGCAAATGCATGGTAAATGGTGTTAAGTTCCTTCGATGGGTGCAAAACCCTGGCGCTGAATATTTTCTGTTACTACACGAGGATCGAGAAATTGTAGTAGATAGTCTGGTCCTCCTGCTTTAGAACCAACCCCCGAAAGCTTAAAGCCACCAAAAGGTTGGCGATCGACGATCGCCCCTGTAATGGTACGGTTAATATAAAGATTGCCGACTTCAAAATCACGATAAGCGCGATCGATACGGCTGGGAGTGCGGGAATACAAACCCCCAGTAAGGGCATAATCGGTACTGTTGGCAATGGTTAAAGCTTGGTCAAAGTTATCTGCTTTAATAACTGCTAAAACAGGGCCAAAGATTTCTTCTTGAGCAATAGTAGCATCGGCAGCGACATTACTAAATATAGTTGGAGAGACGTAATAACCGCCTTCGGGGACAGATACTTCTAAAGCGAGTTGGCTTTCTTGTTTCCCTATAGTGATGTACTGTAAGATTTTTTCTTTAGCAGAAGCATCTATTACAGGACCTACTTGAATACTAGGATCGTCTGTAGCACCCACATTAAGAGATTTAGTAGCTTCTACAAGGCGTTTCAAGAAAATATCATAGATAGGCGCAGCCACAATAACACGGGAACAAGCGGAACACTTTTGTCCTGTATAGCCGAAAGCTGACTGCACTACCCCTACTACTGCTTGGTCTAGATCGGCACTTTCATCAACGATAATGGCATTTTTCCCACCCATTTCTGCAATGACTCGTTTAAGGTGTTTTTGTCCTGGCTGTAATTGGGCTGCTTGGGCGTAGATATTGCAACCCACTTCTCTCGAACCAGTAAAGACAATTACGTGAGTATCTTTATGCTCTACAAGATAGTTGCCCACTTGTGAACCTTTACCAGGGACGTACTGAAAGACTCCTTTCGGTATACCAGCCTCAATTAAGATTTCGGTGATTTTAGCTGCAATGATAGAAGAATTAGCTGCGGGTTTAAGTAAAGTACAGTTACCAGGAACTAATGCTGCGACAGTCATACCTGTAGCAATGGCAAAAGGAAAATTCCAAGGAGAGATAACTACAGCAATACCTTTAGGTTGATAGAAGTAGCGATTATTTTCTCCTGCCACATCATAGTTATAACCATCGTCCAATGCCATCATTTCTCTTGCATAATAGCGACAAAAATCGATCGCTTCTGTTACTTCGGCATCTGCTTGAGGAATAATTTTACCCACTTCTAAACAGATCCAAGCATTTAATTCATGGCGTTGTTGTTCCATGAGATCGGCAGCTTTATCGATAATGATGGCTCTTTCTTTAACAGAGGTATTTTTCCAAGCAGTAAAAGCGTTTTTCGCTGCTACCATTGCTTGTTCTGCTTGCTCGATAGAAATTTGTCCTACTTTACCTATTAATTCGGTGTTTCTGGAAGGATTAACGGAATCTAGATATTTATCAGTTTCCACGTATTCACCGTTTATGTAGGGCAGATATGTTTTGCCGAGATTGACTTTGATTTTTTCTAGAGCTTTCTGGGCTAGAGTCCGTTTTCTCTTATTGGCATAATCTGTATCCGCAGCAGGGATGTATTCTATAAAAGGAATAGGGGCATTACCTGTTAAGGAGTTGTCTATCTGGGCATTTCGAGAAATATCTTTACTCTTATCTACTTCTGGTGGTGCAATTAATTCAGCAATGGGTTTTTCTTCCTGGTTCTGACGAATAAAAGAACTGTTAGCAGTATTCTCTAACAACCTGCGAATTAAATAAGCCATCCCTGGTAATAACTCCCCGTAAGGACAATATACCCTCACCCGATGACCCCGCTTGACTAAAGCTTGAGCTAATTTATCTCCCATTCCGTATAGAACTTGCATCTCAAAACGACGAGAAGGAATTTTTAACTCTTCGGCAATAGCACAAGCCAACGCTTGAGAACGCACGTTATGGCTGCCAATAGCTGCATACAAATATTCATGATTTTCCAGCAGCAGTTGAGTCATCTTTTCAAAATTAAGATCTGTAGCTGCTTTCTCGTTATAGACTGGTTGCAACCAATGATTTTGTTCTGATTTAATCGTTTCTTGATCCCAATACGCCCCTTTAACCAAACGTACCGTTAAAGGATTACCTCTTTCCTTTGCCCAATCAATAACACCTTGTAAATCCCGATAAGAATCTCTAAGATAAGCCTGTAAGGTAATTCCTAAATCTGTCCGCGTGCAAAACTCATCTTCTGTTAGTAACTCTTTGAGAATTTGCAGCGTTAAATCCTTATATTGATACTGTTCCATATCAAAATGAATCGCTGCGCCTAACTCTTTAGCCCTTCGTAATAAAATCCGAATCCGAGCGCAAACCTTTTCTTTACTTCCTACAGGATCGAGGGGATCGAACTGAGAATAAAATGCTGTTAGCTTCACCGATACTTGTACCTGTGGTATATCTTCCCCCTCAGCGCGATCGATCCCTTCTTTCCTCTTCCAAGTTTGTGCCTTTTGGGTAAGCTGTTCAATTAAATTCAAATAACGCTGTAAATAGTCTTGCGCTTCCGTTTCTGTGATTACCGCTTCTCCTAAGAGATCGATAGTATATGTCATACCGTCTTTTCTCAGGCGATCGATAGTTTTAATCACCTCGGCAATATTTTCTCCTGCAATATACTTATAAGCTAATGTCTCTACTGCCTTTGTAATAGTAGCTGCTGCGGTTTGAGCGGGAAAAGAATCAGGCTCACTGAAATTCAAAATCCCTTTTAAGGCACTGGGTAACTCTACCGCTTCGGCACTCATATATTGCTGTAGGTGTCGTGCAATTTCCGTTTTACTTTGCAGCGCAGGAATTGTATCAATGAAGCGAAACATCTGCACCCGTAAACCAGGGTTAGACATTGCCCAGTCTAAAACCTTATCGTCCCAACGCACCCGATCCCGCATCCGACCCAAAATATTGCTCTTATTTCTGGTAGATTGAATAAGTTCTCGAGCAATTTCTTGAGTTTGAGTTTCGTAAGAGCGATCGCTTCTAGTAGCTACCATAGTATCGACTTGTCAAATAAGGTAAAAAAATATGGGGCAGTTATAAATTATAAATCTTACCCACAATAAAAAACATCTTTCGTAATAGTTTTCAACTGTCAAGGAAATTGTTGACGAATTTACTTAATTTGAGCCGTTTTTTAGCTGAGAATATCTACCTAGAACAATATATTGCGGAATGTTAAATCTAAAATAATCATGACAATCCTTATTGAGAATGAGGCAATTTTGGCAACGAATCCTCGTTGTTAAAGATAGTTAATATATTTGTTCGTACATTGTATGGTAAATTGATTTGTAACCTGGGTAATTATTGTCGATTTTTGAAAATCGTTTAGTGAATAAAAGGTTGTAAGCTTTATCAAATAGACAATACAGAAGATTTTATTTTCTTTTACTTGACAGAAGTTAATATATAGAGCGATCGGTTTATTGACTAAGTATTTATACTTTCTTGACAAATCATAAATATCAATTCTAATTATTTTAATTGCAGTGATTGCCTATGTGAGTTAATAAATCAAATTAAAGTAATTATCTAGTGAGTTTCGATAATGGGTATTACTTTTAAAATATTTTTATCCCTTTATAATCAAACAGAAATTAATGCGTAACAAATATACTAAGCGCAATTAAAAAACTATTTCTTGATTTGAAAGTACTTGATTAACTCTGGCAATTTCAATATCAGCCAAATAGTCTACTGTCCAGTCCGCTCGTCTTTGCAGCATATGTAAAGGGTAAGTATGGGAAATTCCGACAACTTGCATTCCCGCTCTTTTTGCTGCTTCAATTCCTGCATAAGTATCTTCAATTACTAAACATTCGTTAGGTTGTAAATTTAGTTCTGGATACTGTTGACTAATTTTCGATACTGCTAATAAATAACCATCTGGTTCTGGTTTACTACTAGTAATATCATCTCCTGCTACGATAATAGAAAAATATTGAACAAGAGAGATTTTTTCTAAGACAAATAATGCTTCTTGCTTTAACGCACCAGTTACTAACCCAACAACTAATTGTTCTTGCTGTAATTGATTTAAAAATTCGTTTAAACCAGGATAAATAGGTAGAGTTTCTAGCTGAGATAATTTTTGTTTATAAGCTATTGTTTTCCTATTAATTAATTTATTCAAATAATCTTCTGAAACAACTCGACCTCGATTTTTTAAAATATCTCTTAAGCAAGCACGATCGCTTCTTCCTAAACAAAAACGTTGAAAATCATAACTATCAGAACGTAAGTTTTCTCCCAGTAAAATATCTGTAATTAATTCTTGATGAATAGTTTCATCATTAATAATTACGCCATTAAAGTCAAATAAAACTGCTTTTAAACCCATTGGCAAGTCAAAAATATTAAAAATTTACTTTGATTTTTATCAATAATTGATTATTAACCATTAAAAGCAAATTGAAAATCATTAACAGATGCTCGATCGCGTTCTGTTATCGGAAGAGGTTTAAAGCCGTAACTGACTTGATTAGTCCACCAAACTTCCTCTGTACGAATCATGTCAAATCCCGCAGCACCAAGCCAAGCATCCACATTTCCTTGGGCATATTCTTGAATATAAGGCTCTTCAAAAATATTAGTTAACCAAGGAGTTTGACGTAAAGTTTTTTGATTTCCATCGAGAATTATCGCCTGTCCCCCTGGGGTTAAAAGACGAAAACACTCTCTTAAAATAGCTTGAGAAATTGATGGCGGAGTTTCATGAAATAACAAGCTAGCTGTTACCAAATTAAAACTACGATCGGGTAAATTAGTGGTTTCTGCCAACCCATGTAACCATTGAATATTACAACCAAGCTGGTTTGCCTTGTAATTTGCGATCGCTAGCATATAGGGAGACAAATCTAAACCAATTATTTCCGCTTCAGGAAAAGCCTGGTGCAGCAAAATGGTAGTTGAGCCAGTACCACACCCTAAATCCAATATTCTGGTTGGTTTTCCAGCAACAGCATCAACTACTCCTTGTCTAACCCAATTTTCATTGGGAGGTAAAACATATTGTGTCACCGCATCATAGGTCACCGCAGCACCAGAGGTTAAATAGCCTCCAGCAACACCGTGGAAATTTTGTGACTGATAGTAATGAGGGTAAACGAGATTGGGATTACTTAAGCGATCGTATTCTGGTTTCCAGTTAATACTACTCGATAATTTTTTGAGAGAGTTTTCATCAATTAATAGACCAAATAAAGGCTGCAAAAACTGTTGCCACAAAGTATCTCGATCGATAGCCATAATTTAAAAAATTTTTTGATTGCTTTAAGAATTAGAACTTTCTGCTCGCTCGCTTTTGATGCGAGCGAGATACTGACGCAATCTCAGTAAACTAAGAGTTTGTCCTAGATTTAAAGGTAGCAAAGAAATCCCTTCTAGACGTGACTGTATCCAACTATCTCCCCAATACCATTCGTGGTAGCCATCAATTCCTTTGCTCAGTAGCAAACGCAAACAGTTATCATCGGCGGTTTCTACTTGATGTTCTATTTCTACTAAACCCAGCTTGCTTGTAAAAGTAAGATCGGGCTTAAGTATCTCAGGTAGATTATCAGATAAACTTTGAGGCCACATCCATTGACGCAATTTGGCCGTTTTTAGCAAGCAATCTCCAATAGTCTGTCGATCTGCTTCTATTTCAATTCTCAATTGGCTCTGTTGAAAGTTTCCTAGCATACTAGTAAAAAATTATTAAAGATAACATTTATCTGGACATTGGTACTCTGAAAAGATAGCAAAACCTTATTGTGTATTGCATCTTGCCAAATTGTACTCAAGTAGCAAATATTAAACCGACAACCTGCTAGAGTTAGAAACAAACAAGTAGTGATTCGTTTTTTCTGGCAGTATGGCACAGCGATATGTTCGAGTAAAAACAAAAGAGCAACAAGTTTACTATGGATTTCTGCAAGCAGATCATAGTGTTGCTGTTTTAGATGCTCCGCCCTGGCTTAATGGACAACCTACAGATATTGAGTTGGCATCCGATACTTATAAATTACTTGCTCCTTGCGCTCCTTCTAAAATTGTAGCCGTGGGCAAAAACTACGTTAAACACGCTCAAGAAATGGGAACTCCAGTACCACAAGAGCCTTTACTATTTCTCAAACCGCCAACAACGGTAATCGCAGACGAAGAATCGATCCATTATCCCCAACAATCTCAGAGAGTAGACTATGAAGGGGAATTAGCTATTGTTATCGGAGAGCGTTGCCGTAATTTAACTCCCGAAAAAACGCGTAAAGTTATTTGGGGTTATACTATTGCTAACGATGTTACAGCAAGAGATTTGCAAAAAAAAGACCTGACGTGGACTAGAGGAAAGGGATTTGATACTTTTGCTCCTTTAGGGCCTTGGATTGTTCGAGAATTAGCAGTAGATGCCAAAATACAGACTTTTATTAATGACGAAGAGACACCAAGACAGTCTGATTATGTTTCTGGGATGGTATTTCCCCCAGAGGTTTTAGTTTCTTACATCTCTCAAGTGATGACTTTACTCCCAGCAGATGTTATTTTGACAGGTACTCCTCATGGAATAGGCTCCGTAGTGCCTGGCGATCGCGTGACGATAAAAATAGAAGGTATTGGTAGCTTGTCTAACCCTGTGGTTAATGGTGAATGGCTGGTTGCTAGAGATTAGTGGGAATTAAGGCGTAATTTCAGGGAACTTGAGTATATACTGCTTCGGAGATTGCAGGAATTTCTGCATAACGTCCCATAGCCGATTGTACTATAGAGTAAATACACGCTGCTAAAACAACAGTAAAAATAACATTAAAAATAGTTACTGTAATCAAGCTGGGTAAAATTCCTGGCCCAATTATTCTGAAAAATAGAACACTCAACAAGGACAAAGCAATATCTACTAAGATAGCCTGCATGGTGTTAAAACGAATAAAATGAGGAATCTTTTCATTTCTCACTACAGCTAGAAACAACACAAAAAATACTACTAAATTACCAAAGGGAATTAGGCCATAAATCAATGCTAAGGGCTGCAAAGGAATGAGAATTACTCTCAAAAAAGGAAACTGCTGAAATAAGTCTGTACCAAATGGTATTGCCGAATAAAGAGGAATTAAATAAACCAGTGCTGCAAAGATGCGATCTTTAGCGTCTGTCGAACCACGCCAAGCCATTATTTTCTCTCCGAAAGAAGTTGATTAATTTCTAAGATAACGCAATATCCTAAAGGGTAGGGTGGGGCGATGCTCCGCCCTGCAAGTTATCTGTTGGCATTTGTAGTCAAATAGCTTTTCCCAACTGGTTCTCCGTTGTCATTAATTATTGTCAGCTATAGTTTTTAAAATTTGCATTAGCAAAACGTCAAGATTTTGTGTTCCTTCCTGGCGGATACCGATGAAAAAAGTAGGGGTTTGTTTGACTCCGTGTTCAATACCACTATCAATATCTTCTTGAATACGACTGCGATAAAGATGATCGCTCAGTTCTCTTAAGACACGGGGAATATCTAGTTGTAATCGATTAACATATTCAATCAAATCGCCGTCTTCTAGTGCTTGTTGGTTTTCAAACAGCATTGAGTGCATTTCCCAAAATTTTCCCTGTGCGCCTGCTGCTTCTGCGGTTTCTGCTGCTTTGAAAGATTGGGGATGAATTTTAGACTGAGGAAAGTGGCGAAAAATAAAACAAAAGCGATCGCCTAATTGTTGCTGTATTTTCTCTATAGTTGAATATGCTTGACCTGACTGGGAACATTGATAATCTCCATATTCCATTAAAACTAAGGCGGTAGTAGGTGCTCCTAAAGTGTGTTCATTTTGACGTAGGGTAGGAATTTCTGTGGGATTGATCTCGATCATGGACAAACTAAAAAATTTTTGATGAAGTAAAGATAATTACTAATTAAAAACACTGAGAAATCGAAAAACTCGAATTTATATTTCTGACTATTTATGCTACGAACATTTGAGTAGAGATTTCGCCTTTAAATGGTTAAGAATCTTACCCTAACTAAAGATAAGTATTCTGCCTTAACTTTCATCTAGGTAGTGTAAGTAACCATAAACTTCTGGCACTTACTTCGATAAACTCTGGTTGAGACTAATTTGAGGGATGAGGGATGAGGAAATTTTTAAGTAGCCCTAAAGGACTCGCTATCGCGTCGCAGTAGCAAGTAGCAAGTAGCAAGTAGCAAGTCAGAAATAGCAAGAAGTATCAAGTTATTAATATGAATTGTTAATTTATTTTTGTAAAAAGTCCAACCTAAAGTTTTTCGGGGTAACAATTGGCTTAAAAGCATTAAAAGTAAAGGGTCAAAGAAAATTAAGACCCTTAATTATTGATATTATTGACTATGTTTGCTTTCTAAACAGTTAAATCATTAAAATAGCGATCGCAAAATTGGGGGAATCAATTGCCCAAAAGCGATCGCAATAACCGCCAAAAATCTTTTTCTTGAGCCAGGTGTTTTACTGCTAGTTCTTTCCCTGTGGTTGATTCCTATATTCATATTGTTTTAACCTCAAATGAAATCAAAAATGGAACTTCAGAGATTACTTTTCTTGAATTAAGTAAACAGAAATTTCTCGAAGTTTACTCGCTTTAACTATCTTTATATCTACCAGCGATCGATCGCTTTTGACTTCTCAGTTCTTGCCTAATTTTGTCTGATATTGCCCAAACCCTTTAAAATTAAAGATAAATAAAACTAAAGTTGATTATTGATAAAAATCAATAATTATGATGGTTTGAGCAAATTTTTGTGTTTTCAAAGATTTAAGTCAAAAAATGGAGCAAGAAATAAGCGATCGCCTTAGCATCTCAACTAATAACCATCGCGCCAAAAAAGAAGCAGAAAGAATCGCTTTACTCGAACAACAGAAAGCAGAAGAGTTACCAGGACGCGATCGCCTTTTCAAGATTACTGCCAATGCTGCCCAGGCTTTACTTAATCATGAAAATTTAGATAATGCGATCGCTCGTGCTTTGCAAATTATCGGCGAAGGAATTGATACAGATCGAGTTTCGGTAATGGAACACTGCGAAGATTCTACAGGTGAATCTCTGGGTTATGCCAAAATGCTGTTTGAGTGGCATTCAATCCATGCAATTTCTCAGTTACATCATCCCAATTTACAACAGGTAAGTTACGAAGGAATAGAAAGCTGGTACGAACAGTTAAATAAAGGTGAAGTTGTAGGGAGAGTTATTGAGGAAATTCCTGAACCAGTAAGAAGTGGACAAAAAGAAATCGGCGTAAAATCGCTATATTCTGTTCCTATTACGATCGATGGAAAATATTGGGGTTTAATTGGTTTTGATGACTGTCGGGAAGCCAAACAACGTAGCGAAACCGAAATTTCTATACTCAAAACTACTGCTGCTTGTATTGGTAGTGCCATCCAACAAAGTCGTATTCGCGAGGAAGGAGAACAAGCAGAACGCCAAATATTACTAGAACAACAAAGAGTTACACAGCTACAAGAACATAATCAGGTTTTAGAGCAGCGCGAGCGCGAAGTGCAGCGAAGCTACCGTATTTTAGCAGCTACTGCCCAAGCTTCTAATGTTTTGTTAACAGGAGAAGATTTTGATAAAGCAGTAAATAAAGCCTTAGAAATAATTGGTATAAGTTTAGATACAGATCGAGTTACAGTTATTGAAAATTGGCATAATCCATCTAAGCCATCAATTCCACACTGGAGAGTTTTATACGAATGGAATTCACCCGATACAATGCCACAAATTTCTCATCCAGAACTAACTCAAGGGAGTTACGAAGGGATAGAAGAGTGGTATGAACTTCAAAAAAAAGGTCAAAGTATTAGGTGTCGATTGGAGGAAATGCCCGAACCTTTTCGTAGTGGACAAGCAAAAATAGGCGTAAAGATAGTCCATGGTGTTCCTCTTTTTATAGAAGGCAAGCATTGGGGAATTGTAGGTATTGATGACTGTCGAGCAGAAACATGTCGTAGTGAAGCTGAACTAAGTATTCTAAAAACTGCTGCTGCTTGTATTGGAGGAGCAATTGAGCAAGAACGCACCCGTCGCGCCCAAGAAAAAGCAGAGCGCAATATTTTACAAGAGCGAGAGAAAGCAGCACAAGAGAAGGCAGCCCAGTTAAAAGAACATAATCAGGTTTTAGAGCAGCGCGAGCGCGAAGTGCAGCGAAGCTACCGTATTTTAGCAGCTACCGCCCAAGCTTCTAATATCTTGTTAACAGGAGAAGATTTTGATAATACAGTAAATAGAGCATTGCAGATTATTGGTGAAAGTATCGATACAGATAGAATTGCCATTGTAGAAAATTTTGATAATCCATCCGATCCTTCACATCTTTATTGGAAAATTACATATGAATGGGACTCAGCCTACGCTGTTTCACAAATCAATCATCCAGAAGTAGCACAAGAAAGCTACGAGGGAATAGAAGAATGGTACGAGCTTTTCAGTAAGGGACAAACGATTAGCTGTCAGCTAGAAGAAATACCCGAACCTTTTCGGAGCAAAATGGCAAAAATAGGAGTTAAAACACTTAGTAGCGTTCCTATTTTTATCGAGGACAAGTATTGGGGAAATATCGGTATTGATGACTGTCGAAAAGAGACACACCGTAGCGAAGCGGAACTAAGTATCTTAAAAACGGCTGCTGCCTGTATTGGAGGTGCAATTGAGCAAGAACGTACCCGTCGCGCCCAAGAAAAAGCTGAACGCAACATTTTATTGGAAAGAGAAAAAGCAGCCCAAGAAAAAGCAGCACAACTAGAAGAAAGTAACCAAATATTATCCCTCCGAGACAGATGGTTAGAAGCAACCGCTAATGCAGCCAATCAATTACTAGCGATCGCCAAACTCGATGAAGGGATTAACGCAGCACTCAAGATGTTAGGAGAAAGCTTGGATTGCGATCGAGTTGCTGTGATGCAGCATTTTGAAGATTCTACAGGTGAATCTTTAGGTTTTTTGTGTCAACTATACGAATGGTATTCTCTTGGTACTATTTCTCAACTTGTCCATCCTCAACTCAACGAGATTTCTACTGATGGCATAGCAGAATATTTTGTCAAACTACAAGCAGGAGAATGGATCGGTGGTTTAATTGAGGAATTTCCCGAACCTTTCCGTAGCTCTCAGATAGAAGAATTAGGCGTAAAATCTACCTATGCTGTACCAATTTTTGTGGATAATCAGTATTGGGGAGTTTTGGGAATTGACCATTGCCGTGAACCAAAACGCTTAACACTAGCTGAAATTGCTGTATTCAAAACGGCTGCAAGCTGTATCGGTAGTGCCATTTACCGTCAGCAGATTCAACAGGAAAGAGAACAAGCAGAAAGAACAATGATTCTTGAAAGAGAACAAGCAGCCCAAGAAAAAGCAGCACAATTAGAAGAAAGCAACCAAATATTATCTTTACGGGACAGATGGTTAGAAGCAACCGCTAATGCAGCTAATCAATTACTAGCGATCGCCGATATTGATGAAGGAATTAACGCAGCACTCAAGATGTTAGGAGAAAGTTTAGATTGCGATCGGGTATGTGTTGCACAGTGGTTTGAAGACTCAACTGGGGAAACTTGGGGATTTATCCGTTTACTTTACGAATGGGATTCTCAATACGCTAACCGTCAAATTTTACATCCAGAACTCAAGGAAATTACCTATTCTAAAGAACAAGAAGATATGTTAGTTTCCCTAAAAGAAGGAGGTTTTGTTGGGGGAGCTATTGACGAATTTCCTGATGAGTTTTTCCAAACGGAACAGATGGAATTAGGAGTTAAATCTACTTACGGCGTAGGGATTTTTGTTGGCGATTGCTTTTGGGGAGTCCTCGGAATCGATTATTGCCGAAAACCAAAACGTTCAACACTACCTGAAATTGCCGTATTTAAAACGGCTGCCAGCTGTGTTGGTAGTGCGATTTACCGTCAACAAATTCAACAGCAAAAAGAACAGGCAGAATTAGCCATCCTTGACGAACGTAACCGCATGGCGCGGGAAATTCACGATACTCTGGCACAAGCTTTTACAGGCATCTCTTTACAACTCGAAGCTGCCAGAAACAGCTTAAATACTCAACCCGAAGCTGCCCAAGAACGGTTACTACGGGCTAAAATTCTTGCTAAAGAAGGAATTACCGAAGCTCGTCGTTCTGTTCGCGCCCTGCGCCCAGAAGCTTTAGACTCAGGGGACTTAATTACCGCGTTACATCAGCTTATAGATAAAATGGTTTCTGGTATAGATATTAAAGCAGAAATTTTTATTGAAGGTGAACCTCGATCTTTAAATCCAGAAATAGAAGTCAATCTATTCCGTATCGCCCAGGAAGCGACAACTAATACCTTACGCTATGCCCAAGCTGACCAAATTTGCATCCAGCTAATCTATGAAACTGACATAGTTCACCTGCAAATAAAAGACAATGGTATCGGTTTTAATCCTCAACTATTACAGAATCAGGGTTTTGGTTTAATCGGAATGCGAGAAAGATGCGATCGCCTTAAAGGAAATTTAGTTATCAATAGCGCAAGCGATCGAGGAACTGAAATTATAGTTACAGTGTAAGAAGCATTTATTGATAACTGATAACTGATAGCTGATTAGCGTGTTTCCCTGTATTCCAATTCGGCTTTCTCTACCTCTTCAAGATCGAGTTAACGATGCTACTATTTGTTTAGTCGGCTAAGTAAATAAGTTCGATGACTAATCAAAATCCACTTCTAACTACTACCTGTCTAATGTTGCGAGTTGCTAAAGCGCATCGAGTTTTGGTAAATGCTGCTTTAACCAATGTAAATCTGCATATTGGACAAGAAATACTACTAATGGAATTGTGGCAAGAAGATGGTTTAACCCAAACCCAACTGGCAGATCGTTTATCTATCGAACCGCCCACTCTCACTAAAATGTTGAGCAGATTAGAGAAGACAAAACTATTAAAAAAATACAAGGATACCCAAGATGCTAGAATTTGCCGAGTTTTTCTCACTGAAAAGGGATCTGCTTGCCAAAAATCTGTTACCGATCTTTGGCTCGATTTAGATGAAACCATACTTGCTAATCTCTCCTCAGAAGAACGACTGCTCTTTCGTCGTTTCCTAATTCAAATTTACGATAATTTAGAATCTGCCAAGCAATCTCAGTCATCGACAAAAAACTTCGCTGACAATTGATTTGGATCAATTAATTATTTTTCCCGTTGTCATATACTCATCAAACAAAGTCTTTAATTCTGGGAAAACACATAATAACCGAGCATAAATCAGGAACAACTTGATTTTTAACCAGCTCTAAGCTCTAAGCTCTAAGCTCTAAGCTTTGTTTAATTCCTCCACTTCTTTATTTAAGTGGAATAAGGCTACGTGGTGGGTTTAATTCCCTCACTATGCCAGTCTTGCTAATCGCTAATCGCTAATCGGTGATTTTCGCTGCAACTCGCACGTTCCCAAAGGGCTGCGGGATGTTAATGGTGCATAACCCCTACACTTCATCCGATGCGGAGCTGCTCGTCAAATTGCCCACAATTACCCATATTTTTTTGGCTTATTTACTTAGCCGACTAAATAAAATTAGAACTTCCCTTACTAATTCTATGGAGGAAATCTGATGGATTTGACCGATCCCGTTCGCCTTCCCGAACCATTACGAAACAATACCACAACTCAAAATCTAGCTGCGGGAGAAACTCTGTTTACCCAGGAGGATGAGGCATCAACTTTTTATGTAGTCACATCAGGTAGAATCAAATTGGTGCGCTACACAAGCGGAGGTCAAGTAAGTACCTTTGAGATCGTTAGAGCCTCCCAAAGCCTAGCAGAAATTGCTCTATTTGCAGATACCTATCCCTGTACTGCGATCTCTGAAATTGATTCAGAAGTAATTGCCTATCCTAAAGAAGAGCTTTTGAGCGTTTTACGAGCCTATCCAGACTTAGCAGAAGATTTTATGGAAATGCTGGTCAAAAAAATTCAGTCTCTCAAGTTTCGTCTTGAACTAAGAGATATTCGTATCGCCCACGAAAGAGTATTGCATTATCTGCGTCATTTGATTTCTTTTCCTGAAGAAACAACTATAGTATTAGACCGACCTTTAAAAGACATTGCTGGCGATCTTGGCTTTACTCCAGAAACTATATCTAGAGCATTAATTAGATTAGAAACTGATGGGGAGATCGCTCGTCAAGAAAACATTATTACTTTGCAAAGGTGAAAGATTGGAATGTATTTCTCTAATTACTCCAACTTAATCTTTGAGATTGGGCAATATTGAGAAAATTAAGGACAAGATCGGACAAGACAGAAATTCAGATCTTAATTATAATTAGCTCGACAATTCAAGAATAATAATTAAGTTATTTTTATAGGAAAATCTACTTTGAAACCAGATTCTTGCTTGACTTCATCAGTTCAACTAGGAGCGTATACTTTATCGAATCGAATAGTTATAGCTCCCAGAGCGCGATCGCTGGCTCAGAATAATTTACCACAACCAGAAGCAGTTAATTATTACGCAGATCGAGCTGCTTGCGGATTAATTATTACCGAGCCTACTTTAGTTTCTCCTGTACATACATTATCAAACTACCCAGGAATTTATACTCGCCAACAAGTGCGCTCTTGGAGAAAGATAACCGAATGCGTAAGAGAAAAAAACGGTAAATTTTTTTTTACAGCTTTGGTATGGTGACACAACAAAGCAATCTATTGATACCAGTATTGTTAGTTTGTTTCGACGTGCAGCACAAAATGCCCTAGCTGCGGATTTTGATGGTGTAGAAATTTGCGCCAATTGTAGTTATTTAATCGATCGCCAGTCTCCAAATAGCTCTAATGAAGCAGAAAATAGTTATAACATTGAATTAGAGAATAAAACTCAGTTGTTATTAACGATAATTGAAGAAGTTGCTAGTGTTTGGGATGAAAATAAGGTAGGAATAAAGCTTATATCTGATTCATTTTTTTTGCTGGCAAAAGCTTCTGGCTTAAGCTCAATTTTTTATCATATTATTAATGATTTAAATTTTTATAATCTTGCCTACTTACATTTAGAAAAGCCAGTTACAAACAATTTATTTCAGAATGAAATATCTTTAATATGGTTAAAATTAATTCATTCCATATATTCTGGAACATTAATTATTGACTGTCAACATATCACCCAAACAGAGAGAGAGACAATTTGCCAAGATAGTACCGATTTAGTTTCTTTTAATAATTTATCAAAACTATCAATTTTTTAAAGCCAATTCTTTAAAATCAGTAATTAGTAACCAAATTTATTTCTATTAACCATTACCTCTTACTTTTCACTCTTACGATACTGCATAGGGGTTACTTTTTGCCTATTGCGAAAGTGTCTAGCTAAATGACTTTGATTACCAAAGCCACATTCTAAAGCAATATCACAAATAGGCATATCTGAGTTTTTTAATAATTTTTTAGCTCGCTCTACTCTCTGTTGTAGGACATAATTATAAGGAGTTAAATTAGTAGAGCTTTTAAATAAACGACTAAAATAAAATTTTCCTACACCAGCAACAGTAGCCAAGTCAGATAATGTTATTTTTTGATTGAGATTGGTTTCAATATATTCTAAAATAAGATTGAGTTTTTTGGGAGACAATCCTTGATAACAACGTATATTTTTAAAATTATAGTTTAGGTAATTTCTTAGTAGGTGAACTGCTAACAAATTTGCTAGATTTTCAACATATAGTCGATCGCTAGCCAGATCGAAACTGCACAAATGACGAAAAATAACGCCTATCTCTCGAATTAAAGGATCGTTGATTAAAGAAAAGCGATCGTTAATTGCTAATTGTTTTTCTTCTATTGAATCATCAATTGCACTTGCTAAAAAACGAGGATGAAGATAAAAAATAGTTAATTCTGCCGTTTGTCGCCAATCAAGAGCATGGGGTTGATTAGACGAAACTAAAAAAGTTTCACCTACTTGGATTTGTCGAGTACATTGTTTATCGAGAGATGATTCACACCTCATCCAAGCCTCAGCATTAGTTTGTGGTAAGGCGATCTGTATTTCTTCATGACCGTGTTCGCACCAATAATTTGGCTGCTCTAAGCAATTATAAAAACTAAAGCCATCAAATTGATAAACTTTATTGCTTAACTTGTCAATATTGCACACGAATACTTCTCTAACTACGATGACATAATGTTAGAAAAAAGCATAGATATATACGCCTGTGCGAAGATTAGACTTTGACCATAAGTAAAGAACAGACAAAAACCCCGTATTAAGTTGAGGGTTGATACTTAACTTTTGACAAGGAAACAAGAAAACTTCAAGGGTAAGAAGTAAAAGGGAAGAGATTATTATCTACTCTAGTCGAGCTAAACCCCGTTTGAAAGCAGTAATAACAGCTTGAGTTCGATCGCCAACGTCTAATTTGCTTAAAATGTTGTTGACATGAAATTTAACTGTACCCTCAGTGATTTTCAGAATTGAGCCGATTTCTTGATTACTTCTACCCTTAGTTAACAATTTCAACACTTCCATTTCTCTGCTGGTAAGCTCACTATTAGTAATTCGTTCGGCTAATTTCATCGCTACCTCTTGGGGAACGTATTTTTTTCCTTGGTAAACGGCACGAATAGCAGTAGTTAGCTCTTTAGAAGTAGTATCTTTGAGTAAATAGCCTCTTGCTCCTGCTTGCAATCCCCGATAGATATCTTCGTCGGTATCGTAGGTAGTAAGAATGATTATTTTAGCCTCAGAAAATTCCGCTTTAATTTTAGAGATCGCCTCTACTCCTTCCATTATTGGCATTCTTAAATCCATCAGCACTACATCGGGTTGCTGTTCTCGATATAGTTTTACTGCTTGTTCGCCATTTTCTGCTTCAGCGATCACACTGATATCTGGTTGATAGTTGACTATCGAACAAATACCATCACGAACAATTTCATGGTCTTCAGCTACGAGAACATTAATAGAATTGGATTGATTCATCGCAAAGGAAGGTTATCGTTTACATACAAGTAACATAGTGAACTACTCATGGCGTAAACGCACACGAGCTTCCTACCCAAACGGACGGCTGAAATGCCCGAACTAAATTCGGGCATCGCGTCCTTCAGATTGCCTAGTAGTGGATTTCTTACGTCCTCCCTTACTTGGTCTGACATCTGGGCGATAGGCTGTAGCTCCAGTTCCTGAAGCCAAGAGTCGAAGACCCTCATCTTTGAGGGAGATTGCTGCATTAAGATCTCTGTCGTGAGTTGTCTGACAGCTATTACAAGTCCAAACTCTTACATCAAGAGGCAAGTTACCTACTTGATTGAGACAGACATGACAGGTTTTAGAACTAGGAAAAAATCTATCTACCTCTAAATATATTTTCCCTTCTTGTTCCGCTTTGTACTTAAGCATGGTGCAAAATTGCCCCCATCCCACCTGACTAATAGCTAAGGCAAGACAATGATTTGTGACCATATTCTTAATTGCTAGATTTTCAAGCACCAAAACTTGATTCTCGTTAACTATCCTTCGCGATAGCTGGTGATGAAAATCTTCACGACAATTAGTAATTTTGTTATGTACCTTAGCTACTTTTAGTCGGGATTTATTTCTATTATTACTCCCCTTTTGTTTTCTAGATAATTGTTGCTGTTTAATTTTCAGATTGTGTGAGTGCTTTTTGAACCATCTGGGATTATCAAACTTTTTACCGTCTGAAGTGATGCAAAAATGATTTAAACCTAAATCTAATCCAATTGTCTTACTTTCAGCAATCTTTTCGCCTTCGGCTCCCCCCAAATTTCGAGGGGTTGGGAGGGATTTCCCATCTTCAAACATCACCGAAGCATAGTATTGTTCGGCGCAATTTTTAGTTATAGTGACCGTTCTAATTGCACCTTCGACTGGTCGATGTATAACAGCGTCTATCCAATCAAGCTTAGGAAAGTAAATTTGATTTTCAGCTAGTTTGACATTTTGAGGATAGATAAGCGATTGCTTACCATGTCTGGATTTGAATCTAGGATATCTAGCTCGTTTTTCAAAGAAGTTAACAAATGCTCTACTCAGATTGAGACATACAGATTGAAGAGACTGAGAATAGGTTTGTTTTAACCATTCTGTTTCTTCTTGTTTTTTCAGTAATGGTAATTCCTTAATCATGTCATATTTAGCAATTCCTTGACCTGTTTCTTTGTATGTCTTGTTAGTTAAAGCAAGAAAGTGATTCCATACCCAACGAGTAGTACCAAAAGCCTGCGCTAATGACACTTTCTGTTGTTCGGTAGGATAGATTCTTACTTTAACTGCTTTGAGCATTTATTAAAAACTTAAGTTTGTGATAAAATATTAGCATATAAGCTGTAATTGACAAAATCGATATGGCATCGAGCCACTCGATTTTGCAGCCTACTCATCTCAATCCCTTAAAAGAGATGAGTATTCCCCAGCTTATCTATAAATTGCCATCTATCTTGCCATGCTGAAACGATCGAGCTATGGGACTGAGCAAGATTAGAAAAAATTGAGCAAGATTAGGCAAGAAAAAAATACTGTCAATCGTTAAGCTTTTTGAAGAATAAAAATAAGGCACTAATAACAATATATTTGGCATAAACCAGAGTTGATGCTAGTGCGAGATCGCCTTATTGGTAGATTTCAAGTGCGCCCCATTTTCAAACGCATTAAACAGACAATACTTTTGCTCTTGCTATTTTTGAGCCTTAACTGTTTAATTTTGGTTTTAAATTTAATTATTAAATCTTAGACTATCTCAGGAAAAAAGACGCATCCACTCATGAGCGAGCAAAAAACATTTCAATCTAAATCGATAGTTACTTTTAGGCATATTTCAGCTAAAGCCATAGCTATTACTTTGTTATCTCTTGGTGTTAGTAGCTGCGGTGGCGGACAAGAACAAGCTAATCTTCCACAGGCGATCGCTGTACAGTTAAAAACCCTAGAATCCGCCACTGTAATCGACAGTAGCGAATATGTCGGCACTTTACAAGCTAGAGATCGAGTGAGTCTAGCACCCCGCATCGAAGGCAGAATCTTAGAAATCTTTGTCAGTCAGGGCGATCGCGTTAGTCGAGGCGATCCTATTGCCTCCTTTGAACCAACTCAAGAACAAGAAAATGTGAACGCTGCCACCCAAAGCGTCAATGTCGAAAGAGCCAGACTAGGACAAACCCAAGCCGAATTGAGTACAGCCGAAGCCAACCGCGCTGCTGCTGCTGCTCAAGTAGAGAGTGCTAGAGCCGATTTGCAAGAATTAGAAGCCGAGGTAGAACTGGCACAAATCAACATTGAGCGAACTAAAATGCTAGTTGAAGGAGGAGCAGTAGCACAACAGGATTTAGATGACGATAATCGCGATTTAAAAAGCAGTCTTGCCCAGCGTAATTCGAGAAAAGAAACTCTGAATGCAGCAATTGAATCGCTACAAGCAGCAGAAAGACAGGTAGAACAATCCAGAGCAAATATAGATAGTCAAAATGCCATAATAAGAAGAACAGAAGCAGAATTAGGCTCTATTAGCCAAAATTTAGCTTTTAATACGATCAATGCACCCATCGATGGAATTGTAGGAAGCTTTGACGATAACAAAGTCGGTGATTACGTGAGCGTTGGCGAAGAGTTAACCACCATTACCAACAATCAAAGCTTCGACCTCAATATTAATATACCCGTAGAATATCGCGATCGCGCTCAAAACAGGACTGTCAGTAGAAATTATTAACCAAGATGGTAGCTCAGGAGCGTCAGGAGAGATTACCTATATAGCTCCCTTAGTTCAACAAAACACCCAGTCAATTCTAACTAAAGTTACTTTTGCCAATGAAAATAGCCTCAGAGACCGAGAATATGTCAGAGTTAGAGTGATTTGGGACGAACAACCAGGAATATTAGTACCGACTACCGCCGTATCTACATTAGGGGGACAAAACTTTGTTTATCTTGCCACAGAGGACAATTCTCAAGAGGAAAGTAATTCTCAGTCTGCAAGCGAGGCTTTAATCGCCCAGCAACAACCGATTAAGTTAGGAAGCATTCAAGCACAAGATTATCAAGTGATCTCTGGTCTTGAACTAGGAGACAGAATCGCTGTTTCTAATATCCTCAGTCTGAGAGACGGCACATCAATTAAACCTGCTGAAGAAGAACAGGCTGTTTCTGATGCAGAAACGGAATGACTTTGGGAGAGTAGCAAGTATTGCTACTGACTACTTGTACGGGCGAACGACCGTTCGCCCATACCTCTGAACTCGCAACTCGCAACTTTTGAAAAATGTCCATCTCAACCCCATTTATTAAACGCCCCGTTCTCACTACCGTCTGTACAATTGTAATTGTGTTGTTGGGCGTTATCTGCATCGCATTGTTGCCTTTAGATAAACTTCCTCAAATTGCCCCCAAGCAAATCACAGTGCGAGCTAATTATGTAGGTGCAGATGCCAAAACTACCGTAGAGAATGTCACCACCGTATTAGAAAGAGAAATCAATGGTACAGAAGATGTTCGATGGATAAACTCCAACACCGATAATAATGGGAACTCGACGATCAATGTGTCTTTTCCTGTGGAGAAAGATACCAATATTTCTCAAGTATTAGTCCAAAACCGAGTTGCTCAGGCACAATCAAATTTACCTCAAAGTGTTCTCGCCACTGGAGTAACTACCGAAAAAGAATCTCCTAGCATTACCTTGGTTTATGGCTTCTATTCCGAACAAGATGAAGCAGGGGAATATTATTACGACCCCGTATTTCTTTACAATTATGTCGATCGCTATTTGTGGAACGAACTCAGAAGAATTGAAGGGGTGGGAAGTCTCAGGGTATTTGGTTCGGCGACTTATTCAATGCGGGTTTGGCTCGATCCCAATAAATTGGCTGCTAGGGGATTAACCGCCAGCGATGTCGTGGGTGCGATTCAAAACCAAAACTTTGAAGTCGGTGCGGGGGGTGTGGGCAGACAACCAGTAGCAATCGCACAACAGTACGAACTACCCTTAAGAGTCAACGGCAGATTTACCACCATCGAAGAAGCCGAAGATATCGTAGTTCAAGCATCAGGTGACGGCACGCTGATTAAGGTCAAAGATGTGGGACGAGCCGAATTAGGAGTCGAAAATTATTCCACTCAAGCCGTATTTGATGGAGAAGCACCAGCAGTAGGATTGATTGTCTATCAGCTTCCTGGCACAAATGCTTTAGACACTGCTGAAGCGGTTAAAGCAAGGATGACCGAGCTAGAAGCAGATTTCCCCAGAGGTTTAAAAGCGACGATTGCTCAAGATAATACCCTATTTATCAATGCTTCTTTGCAAGATTTGGTAGTAACTTTGATACAGGCAATTGGACTGGTTGTCTTAATTATCTTTATTTTTCTTCAAGACTGGCGTACTACCCTGATTCCAGCGATCGCAATTCCTGTAGCTTTAATTGGATCGATGATTGCACTACAAGCATTAGGATTCACCCTCAATCAGCTAACCCTATTTGCTTGTGTACTGGCAACGGGTTTAGTCGTAGATGACGGGATTGTGATTGTCGAGGCAGTCTCAGCCAAGCTTTCTCAGGGGATGCGTCCTGTGCAGGCAGCTTTAGATGCGATGGAAGAGTTGGTCGGGGCGGTAATTTCGACTTCTGTGGTCTTGATGGCGGTGTTTATCCCCGTCACTTTCTTTCCTGGTACCACAGGGATTGTTTACAAGCAGTTTGCCCTCACTATCGCTTTTGCTGTGGTCTTTTCCACCTTTAACGCCTTAACTTTTTCTCCTACCATGTCGGGGGTATTTCTCCGCCCCGCAGAACCAGTAAAAGGACCTTTGGGCTGGTTATTTCCCCGATTTGACCGTGTTTTCGATTGGCTTAAAGGACGCTATCGAAGTTTAATCCAATTCCTGACCCAAATAAAGTTAGTAGTCATCGCGATCTTTATTGGAGGATTGGTGCTAACGGGTTGGACATATACCAGTTTGCCTCAAGGATTCGTACCTGAAGAAGACCAGGGCTATTTTTTTACCATTATTGAAGCACCACCAGGAGTTTCTTTAAGCTACACCCATAACATTACTCAGCAAGCAGCCCAGATAGTGATGGAGTATGAAGAAGTACAGCACTCTATGGGACTGTCAGGATTTTCTTTTGACGGTCAAAACAGCAATAAAGCGGTAATGTTTGTCAAGCTTCATCCTTGGGATGAGCGATCTGGGGATTCTAGCTCGGTGTTTGGGCTGCTACAACGAGTAAATCAGCAGTTTCAACAAAATATTGATGGTGCAAGGGTGATTGCCGTTAATGCTCCTCCTGTGGATGGTCTGAGTAGCTTTGGTGGTTCGGAAATTTATATCCAAGACCGTCAGGGTAGAGGAATGGATACCCTAATGAGTAATACCCAACAGGTAATTGCTGCTGCTAACGAAAGACCCGAAATAGCCCAAGCATTCACTACTTTTACTTTTGATAGTCCGATGCTAGAGGCAGATATCGACCGCAATCAAGCTAATGCCCAAAATGTCGATATCAGCGAAATTCTCAATACCCTGCAAACCTATCTTGGTTCAAACTTTGTCAATCAATTTGTTTTAGATGGCAGACTTTATCGAGTGTATGCTCAAGCAGAAGCCGAGAGACGCTCCAATCCAGATGATATCAACCGTCTTTCTGTGCGATCTCGTGATGGGGAATTAATTCGGCTCAGCAGCCTCATCAACGTTCAACAAATTTCTTATCCACCCATTGTGACTAACTACAACGTTTACCCAGCAATTAGAATTATTGTTGCTCCCGCACCTGGTTATAGTTCGGGACAGGTAATTACGGCGATGGAGGAAGTAGCAGAAGCGACTTTACAACCAGGTTTTGGTTACGAATGGACAAACACCGCAGCCGAAGAAAAAACTGCTGGTGGTGCTGCACCTCTGGTATTTGGTCTCGCTTTTGTGATGGTTTTTCTGGTGCTAGCAGCACAATACGAAAGTTATATCGATCCTCTAATTATTATGCTCACCGTTCCCCTAGCTATCCTGGGTGCATTAGGTGGAATTTGGCTGAGGGCAACTTTTTTACAGGCTGGAGGCGTTTGGCCGATTCTCGATAACAATATTTATGCCCAAGTAGGATTAGTCATGCTGATTGGTATGGCAAGTAAAAATGCGATTTTAATTGTGGAATTTGCCAATCAGAATCGCACTCTCGGCATGGGTATTGAAAAAGCTGCTATTTTTGCCTCTGAACAGCGATTTAGGGCAATTTTAATGACTGCGATTTCTACTTTAGTCGGTTTTATGCCTCTCTTAATTGCTAGTGGTGCTGGTGCAGTCAGTCGTTGGTCGTTGGGTACTGCGGTTTTTGGTGGAATGTCACTAGCAACTGTTTTAAGTCTAATTTTTGTCCCTATTCTTTATATTGTCATTAAAGATTTTGAACAGTCTTTCTTAAAAGGAGGTAGGAATAAAAACAGGGAGATACAAAGACAGCCAGATGAAGAGAACAACGATAACGGAACGCAAATAAGAGATACATCGGAGACAGAAGAAGAATTAACAACTAACAAATAACAACTAATAAAATGTTTAAAGAATGGAATTTTAATGACTGGATGAACAATGGTTTATTTTTTCTAACAGCTTTAATCTTGATTTTGTCTTTCATCTCTTTATGATTTAGCTCCAATATAAGTAAATATGAAGGTAGAAAGTGATGAATAGTCAGATAAATTTTAGAATGCTATTTTTTTCGGGAATTATGACAGCTTTAGCTGGTGCTTTATTAGGGGTGATAATTGCTCATATTGCCGAAAGAGAATCTCGCCGACCAGTGGCGATCGTTGTTGGTTCTGGTGTGGGTTTTGCCATTGGCGTTGGTTATGAAGCAATGCAGCAGAATCGAGAACAAGAAGAAACCGATTAAACAGTCTTTGTAGTGCGGAGTGTGAGTGTGAGTTTAAGTGTGAGTGTCAAAGAAATGAAAATATTGAAAGTAAAAAACCAATGATTAAGATGTTAAAACTGAATTTTTTTTGCCCGTCAATATCTAATTTTTTTAGTAGTAATAATGACTCTAGCCAGCATCAATTACTTTTATTCTCTAGCCATGATGCTTTTAACTACATTTACTTTAGCTTATCTCACCAAAGGTTCACGCTGTAAATAATCGATCGCTATTTATTATAAGATATGAATGATTCTCTCAAACCAATAGTAATTGCTGGTGGTGGTTTTACAGGACTATTTACCGCCCTTCATCTAAGACAGCAAAAATGTTCGCGACCAGTTGTTTTAATCGATACGCAGTGGCGATTTATTTTTCAATCTCTACTGTACGAACTACTTACCAGCGAAGTCACCGTTACTCCGCCTTAAAAGCGACGAGACCCCGCGTTATGCTAAAGGACTCGCTCCCCTAAAGGACTAGCTTCGCGTCGCGCGTCGCGCTCTGGGTAGCTCGTCAAGACACGACGGAGCCTGCGGTGACCGTTGGTTAAAATCGATTTAGCTTGGCCTCGCTATGATGAAATATTGGCAGGAAGCGACATTTTATTTATTCGCGATCGCATTTCTCACATAGATTTACAACAACGTCGAGTTAGTTTAGATTCGGGTCTGCGTTATGACTACGATCGTTTTGAAGTCAAGGGTAAAGCAGGACATCTGATTCGCCAAGCAACCTACTTAGAAATGCTACCCACACCCCTACGCAATTTTAAAGCTACTACTGAATGGCTGACGGAAGGTGTTTTTCAGCAATTTGTTGACTCTTAAATCATTAATCATTTTTAACTTCACTGGTAAGTATTTCGTAGACTATTTATCATTTATCAATTGATTAACATTCAGTATTCAATATAAGTAATATGATTGATTCTCCATCTAATACCAACCAACTTCAATCTAATTCTTTCCCCATCAAAGCTACCTTACTGCTTACCAGTACTCTAACGGTGATGTCAGGAGCGACGATCGCCCCATCTCTTCCTGCGATGCAGGAGTTTTTTGCCAATGTCGAAAATTCTGAGCTTTTGGTTCGTTTAGTGCTGACTATTCCCGCCCTATTTATCGCCATTGGAGGACTTTTCGCTGGTCAATTAGTCGATCGCATCGGTCGCAAACCTCTCTTAATTGTTTCCACTCTGCTATATGGAATTGCTGGCGGTTCTGGTTTTGTTTTAAATTCCCTGGGGACAATTTTGGTCGGTCGTGCTGTGTTAGGACTATCTGTAGCTGGTATCATGACTGGCGTTACTACCTTAATTGCCGATTATTACCAAGGTCAAAAACGGGCAGACTTTATGGGGTTGCAAGCTGCTTTTATGGGTCTGGGAGGAGTAGTATTTCTCTCGGTGGGAGGGTTTATTGCCGATCTTAATTGGCGTTTTCCGTTTCTGATTTACTTTTCAGCATGGGCAATTTTATTGGGGATTGTTGTAACTTTATATGAACCCAATCGGAAAACCCATAATCAGAACCAAGATTTAGCTCCATCTCAAACCAGTGAGCAGAGTCTGCCGATGGTCGTGCTGGCAATGATTTATGGTATTGCTCTGTTTTACATGACCGCATTTTATTTGATTCCCGTACAGCTACCGTTTTATCTACAAAATCTCAATAATTCTAGTGCTTCTGCTTCGGGTTTAGCGATCGCTGCTGCCACTTTAGCTAGCTCGATTGCATCTTTGAGATATGGCTTCGTTAAAAAACGTTTGGGTTTTGTCAGTATTGTAGTCTGGGCTTTGGCGATCGCAGCAGTGGGCTATTTAGTTATTGGTATTGCTCCTAGCTACAACATTGTCTTACTAGGTTTAATTATTGCTGGTTTGGGTTTTGGTTTATTAATGCCCAATCTGAATGTTTGGCTATCTAGTATTATCCCCGATGCTTTACGTGGTAGGGCTTTAGGGGGCTTGACTACTTTCTTTTTCTTCGGTCAGTTTTTATCTCCGATTGTTTCTCAACCTATAACTAACTCCCTCGGTTTGGCTAGAACTTATAGCTTTACGGGAGTTGCTTTATTCATAGTATCTCTAGTCTTTTTCATCCTCAGAAAACAAATCAAGTCTTTTTGTCAAAGCTGCTAAATCAGTTATCAGTTCAATTTATATTAGGATTCAACTACAACCGTGGATGGTTGGCAGAGAGTATCTTTTGCAAGTTCGTCGAGCCTTTGAAAAATATAACATTTGTTATTGGTAGACCTCAGTGGGTAAATTAGCTGTAAGCCATAAGCTATAAGCTATAAGCTTTGCAACAAGAAAGGAGCTTCGGAACTACCCACGGTACAGTTGCTCCCATAATTTGGGAGGGGCTGGGCGACCCTTTTAAGGAAGCTATAAGCGCGATTGCTAAAAAAGGCTTAAAGCTTAAGGATTATAGCTAAAGCCGTAGGCTTTGTGAGCTACAGCGCAACTCTTAATAGAAGCAAACTAGCTGACCCATCTGCTTATAAATCTTTACTTTAGATATTATTCGGCATTATATTAATTCAAATATACTAATTAAAAGCACGAAAATAAATCAATTAATAATTCACAATGTTTCCTCTAAAAAAGCCAACATTTCACTAACATATCGCCTTCTAAAGCCAAAAAAATGAACATTCTCAAACTTCTCTTGGCAATCGCCATTACTAGCTTAGGAACGATAACTGGATTTAGACATCAACCAGTAACCGCAGCAGAAAGAATTAGTTTTTCACTACCAATTTGGGGAGAATTTCATCTATCGACAGACGATCTGGATATTTTTGCCCAAGAAGGCAGAATTACTCCTGAATTTGCCTATTATGCTCAACATTTAGATGAAGAAGCTCTCCAAAACTTCCGTCAAATTTTACAAACCAATTTGGCTGTGGATCCCGTAACCGTCTACCGCTTAACTAATATGCCAATGGGAGAAGATTTTCTGAGGCGGTTAGGAAATATTGTTTATACTCATCCAGAAAGAAATGGGCTTTATGCGATTCGCTCTGCCCTGATTTTAGGAGCAGCCGAACCTGATGGTTTAACGGCAATTAACTTTCTGCGCCACTTCCCCACAGCAGAAATACAGATAAACACCAATTCGCTCTTTTCTCTAGTTGAAGAAACTGAAAACTTTTTTCGCTATAAAGAGACTACCGTAAAAGCGATCGCCGAGCAAGCCACAATAGAAATCAATTCCCAACCCCCAATAGACTCGGAACAGTTACCAGATTTACGTCAACCAGGAAAATATCAGGTACGCAAAAAAACCATGACTTTCCCAGTTGAAGATTTACGTCAGACACCAGAGGGCTTTTTAGGAAACTATGAACTTAACGCTGATATTTATCTACCAACACAACTAAATGGTGCAGCACCTTTAGCGATAATCGCTCATGGTTTGGGTTCAGAAAGTTCTGATTTTGCCTATCTTGCAGAGCATTTGGCTTCTCACGGTTATATTGTTGCTGTTCCCGAACATACTGGTAGTAATGGTAGATATAAAGAGGCTTATCTCAATGGAGAAGTAGGGGTAGATGTCAGTCCGATGGAATTTTATAGCCGTCCGCGAGATATTACTCATCTGCTGAATCAATTAGAACAACATCCCGATTTTCGACAGCAAATTAACTGGTCACAAATTGGGGCAATTGGTCATTCTTTTGGTGGGACAACAGCCTTGCTCGCTTCTGGTGCGCCGATTAATTTAGCCAGAATTAAGCATTTTTGCCAACAGGATCGCTTTACTCTGAATGCTTCTGTTGTCTTGCAGTGTCGTGCCAGTAATTTACCACCAGGAAAACACAATCTACAAGATACTAGGATAAAAGCGGTTGTAGCTCTCAATCCTGTGACTAGTTCTGTACTGGGACCCGAAAGTATGCAACAAATTGATGTTCCCACTCTGATTTTAGGGGGGTCGATGGATTTAGTTTCCCCCTTCATTCAAGAACAGGCACATCCTTTTTTGTGGTTAACTACTCCTAACAAGTATCTAGCAACAATTGTTAATGGTAGTCATTTTTCGACTCTTAATGAAGCAAATATTGCAGGAATTGTAGATTTTTTGAGAGGTTCTAATGCCGATTTAGGTAGAAGCTATCTTAAAGCCTTAAGTTTGGCTTTTTTTGAGGCTCATATACGCGATCTTCCCCAAGCTCAGTCTTATTTAACTGCTGCTTATGCTCAAAGTATTAGCGACTCCAAGTTACCACTACATCTAATTCAATCTCTAGCACCAGAGCAATTAGAATTAGCCTATGGTGATACTCCGCCCACACCTCCCATTCCCGAACCATTAGTAACTGTTACACCCGAACAAAATCGTGATATTCTAGCAGAAATCAAACAAACGGGGGTGCTTAAAGTTGCCATGAGAACTGATGCTGCTCCTTTTGGTTATACCAACAATGATAATAATTGGGTTGGTTATTGTGCGGATTTAGCTACTACATTAGGCGATCGCCTAACTCTTGAGTTAGAGACATCTACTCCCATAAAAGTGGTTAAAACCTCTTCTTTTCTGTCCAATAGATTTGAACTGGTACGACAAGGAGCAGTCCATCTTGAATGTGGTCCCAATTCCATAGTTACAGACAAAGAAGGAGTAGTTTTTTCCGATCCCTTTTTTAGTAGTGGAACTCGTTTTTTAGTTAATGATACCAACGCTTCTATCCTTGACATTAATAGTTCGCTTCAAGGAGTTAAACTGGGTGTCTTGGGTGCAACTACTAATAAACAATTTTTACAACAAAAATATCCTGATGCAGAAATAGTACTTTATGAAAGTGAAGAGGGTAGAAATCAAGGAATACAAGCCGTTAGAAATGGTAATATTGATGCCTTTGTTAGCGATACAGTTTTATTGGCGGGGGCATTAAATCATCAAGGTTTAGAAGTAGAAAACTATCAAACTATTCCTGACAATCCTCTAACTTGTGACTACTATGGGCTGATTTTACCAGCAGACGATCCGCAATGGCGCAGTACAATCAATACTTTTATTCGTGATCGCGCTGAAACAGAGGTTTTTAATAAATGGCTTGCAGACTATTATTCTCAGGCAATTTCCGATTTAGATTATTGCCAAAATAGATAGTGTAGTGAAATCTTTTTCCTTTGAGATTCCACGTCCTACTATAATCTTCACGATAGTTAAAGAGAAGAAATCTAGATGCGATCGCTATTTTCTCAGGATTTCGCGTAACTCCAGAACAGTTCGAGCATACGACTTGGAAAGTTAGAGGAAAAATCTAAATTCATTATTATGATATTTTTTCCAAAATAAGAATTGCTGGTGTTTAAAAATCGAATAATTTGGGCAACCTAAGTTAAAAATAAATCTACGATGAATTAATAGCTTGTACTATGTCGTATTATCTTTATAAGCTTGGGACTGTCAGTTTAGTATCTAGTTGTTTATTAAATCTGCTTATCGTCTCATCGAGCGAGGCACAAATAACTCCAGATAGTAGCTTAGGTAATGAAAACTCGATTGTTACTCCCAATGTCACAGTCAAAGATGCCTTAGCCGATTTAATTGAAGGAGGTGCAATACGGGATAATAATTTACTTCATAGTTTTGAGCAGTTCAACGTTAGTGATGGTGGTAGAGTTTATTTTGCCTCTCCTGATGGTATTGCTAATATCTTGACTCGCGTTACAGGAACTAATATTTCAGAGATCTTCGGTGTTTTAGGGGTAGATGGTGCAGCTAATTTATTTTTACTTAATCCTAACGGAATAATATTTGGGGAAAATGCAGCTTTAGATGTTAATGGTTCGTTTATAGCCACCACAGCAGATAGTTATATCTTTGATAACGGTTTTGCTTACAGTGCATCTAACCCAGAAGCACCACCACTATTAACAATCAATATTCCTGTGGGATTGCAAGTAGGTAATAATCCAGGAGCTATAGAAGTAAAAGGTACAGGACATAATTTAACCTTTGAACCATTTCCTTTTAGTATAAATCGGGATTTAAGACCAAAAGGATTAGAAGTCAACTCAGGAAATACTCTCGCTCTTATTGGCGGAGAAATTAATCTAACTCAAGGAAATCTGACAGCAGAACAAGGGAGAATTGAGTTAGGAAGTGTAGAAACTGGAAGTGTTTCCATAATTCCTAGTGAAGATGGTTTTAGCTTTGATTATGAAGCAATTACTGATTTTCAAGATATTAATATTACTCAAGCATCTTCTATCGACGTAAGTGGTAATGGTAGTGGTAATCTTCAGCTACAAGGCAAAAACATTTCTTTATTAGAAAACTCAGCAATTATTAGCAGCACTATAGGTGCAGAAAATGGAGGAGATATTAAGATCGCTGCTACTGATTCCGTAAACATTATTGGAACACAAGAAGGATTATTCCCTAGTGCTATTTTCAAGAATATAGAATCAGGTGCTACAGGAAATAACGGAGATATCAATATTGAAACAAGACAATTAGAAATTAGTAAGAACGCTTTTATCTCCAATAGCGTAATTGGGGATGGTAATGGAGGAAATATTGAGATTATTGCTAATCAAATCAAAATCACAGATAATCCTCTTACTCAAGGGTATTCTACTGGATTATTCGCTGATTCATTAGGGGAAAAGGGAAACTCAGGTGATATTAGCATTAGTGCTTCGGTAGTATCAGTTAGCGAACAAGGGTTAATTGGTCTAAATAATTTAAGTCAAGGGAAAGTAGGAAATTTAACAATCATCGCCGACAATTTACTCTTGCAAGATGGTGGGATTATAAGCAGTTTTCAGCTTAATAGTAGTGGTGATGGTGGTAATATTTCTTTGACAGCTAATAATATCGAACTAGGAGGAGAATCAAACGAAGGTAATTCCAGTCTTATTTTTGGAAGTAATATTAATGTAGATACAGATAATAGTAGAAGTTTCAAGATTACAGCAGATAATTTATTAGTTAAGGACGATGCTCAAATATCATTAGCTAATGTCGCAAGTTTTACTGAAAATAATCTAGAAATCAAGGTTAAAAGGTTGACCATAGAAAATAGTAAAATTGATATTTTCAATTCTGCGGGTGGTGATGATGGTGGGATGATTGATATTGAGGCTGCTAATCTTAGTATTTCCGCAGGTGTAATTGAGACAAGTACTTTTGGAGAAGGAAATTCGGCAAATATCTCGATCCGTGCTGATAATTTGGAAATTCAAGGTAATAATGAAGGAAAGTTTGGAGGAACTGGTGGTATTCGTTCCAGTGTTTTTGAAGCAACTAGAAATCCTAGTGGTTTGGATTTTAATGGTGGTAATGGTGGTAATATTGATATCATTGCTAATAATTTAACTTTAATTAATGGTGGTTTCATTAGTGCTAGTACTTTCGGACAAGGTAAGGCTGGAAATATTAATATACAAGCTAAAAATATTAATGTGACTGGTGCTATTTTTGAAGAAGTTCGTACTTTAACTAGTGATTTTTTTGAAGAACCTACTTTTGATGTCGAACTAAAATTATTTTCCTCAAGTATATCTACTTTGAGTGAAGGTGATTCTGATGCTGGGACAATAAATATTAATACTGATACTCTCAATGTAACAGATCGGGGTAATATTTCTGTTAGCAGCTTAGGTAAAGGAAACTCTGGTAATTTAAACATTACTGCTACAGAATTAAATTTAGATGATTCTGCAATAATCGAAGCCAAAGTTAATACAGGAAATCGAGGCAATATTAACC
>NZ_LR213795.1 GCF_900659865.1 Hyella patelloides LEGE 07179 | reverse complement strand
CAGCCATTTCGGACAGCCATGTCTTATCGTTTTGTCCAGTGGCTCAATCATAATATGGACGTTTTTACGGCTTATAAAGCTAGTTTGGGCTTTGTTTGGGCTTGATTTTTGTTTAAGTCCCGCTAATTAAGAAGAAAATAAACACAAAAGAAGTCTTGCGGTTGAATTGCAGAACCTTCATCCTTAAATCTCTTATCCCTTCATTTAGCTTCCTCGATAAGTACTATAAGACCAAGGAGAAACTAGCAAAGGAACATGATAATGAGCTTCAGGATCGCTAATGCCAAAACGAATGGGAATTCGATCTAAAAAAAGCGGAGCGGAAGCTTCAGAATATTGAGCAAAATAATCGCCAACGCTAAAAATCAACTCGTATACACCTGTTTTAAATGTTTCTCCTACTAATAAAGGTTCGTCCGTGCGTCCGTCGTCGTTAGTATTGACAGTATGAATTAAAGTTTTAAAATCTAGTTCTAAATTAGTATCCAGTTGCCAAAGAGCGATCGCAATTCCCTTAGCAGGACAACCATGAGCAGTATCTAAAACGTGTGTGGTTAATTTACCTGACATATATTTATTATTTTTAAATTATTATTTCTCTACCATTTAATGTAGAGGACCGCCAAGAATGATTTTAGCGATCGCATTTCTCACGTCTTTCTCTTGTTCTTGCTTTAGCTGTTCATACCACTGCTGAGTTAAATCTGGTTCTTTATTATATATAGTATCGGTGCGTTTGCGGGCTTTTAAAACTAACTGTGCCACCCTTTCTTTCCGTTCGGATTCATAACGTTTTAAGGCATCTTCCACACTAATATTAGTTGTTACTAAATAGCGACATAACACTTCTGCATCTTCCATCGCTTGACAGCCACCCTGTCCTAAAGTTGGAGTAGTAGCGTGACCAGAATCTCCGACTAAAGCAATTCTACCCTGAACCAAATTAGGTAAAGGATCGATATCGCCAATTTCGAGACGGTTAACCTGTTCGGGGTCGAGTTTGGCAATTAAGTTTTGCACTGGTTGCGCCCATCCTGCAAAAATTTCTTTTAATTCAGCACGAATATTTTGGGGTTCTGTGTTTGTTCCCTGGGGTTTGGGACAGCCGAAAAAGAAGTAAAAGCGATTTCCTCCTACTGGCATCATCGAGGCGCGTTTTCCTTCTCCGACATAGATTACCCAGACATCACTTTCAGCTAAATCGGGGCTAGCATCTACTAAACCATTCCAGTTAACATAACCAGCATAGCGAGGTTGAATTTTACCACCATTAAGATAGGTGCGTACTACTGAATGCACCCCATCTGCACCTATGACTACATCTCCTGTAGCGGTGCTACCATCTTCAAAGATTGCCGTTGCAATGTCTGCATCTTGTTTAACTTCCACACAGCGCATTCCCATTTTGACATCTGCCTCGCCAAAAGCGGTTAGCATCATTTGCTGTAAGTCAGTACGAGATACAGGATATGGTCTTTGCCCTACTTGTTCCATTAAAGGTAATAAATTGACGTTGTTAAGACTTTCACCTTTGTGGGTTAGGTATTCCATGCGGTTCATTTCTCCGCCAATAGCTGCAATTTCCTTACCCAATCCCAGTTTATTGAGAACTTTAATCCCATTTGACCACAGAGAAATACCAGCCCCCGCAGGACGCAGTTTACTGGTCTTTTCGTAAATTTCTACTTCATATCCAGCTTGACGCAAAGCGATACCTGTAGCCAATCCCGCCATCCCTGCGCCAATAACAATTGCTTTTAAATCGTACATTATATTCGTTAGTAGTTAGTAGTTAGTAGAGTTAGTAGGGGCGCAAGGCTTGCGCCCTAGTGGTGAGTAGTTGATTGCTCGTGGATGTAGCTTGTGGCTCGTTGCTGGTAATTATTTATGTGCTTATGGTTGACTGTTATTGCCTGTTATTACCTATTACCTTCCCTATCTCCCAATTCAACCTCCTTCCTCATCCTTCATCCTTCATCCTTCATCCTTCATCCTTTATCCTTTATGCGAAGCGGTATCCGTGATAGGCATCCTTCATCCTTTTATTTACTCTCGCCCTAGCAAAATTATATTCAATAATAAAGCGGTAATTCCACCTGTGGAAATACCAGAAGAAAAGAGATTTTTAACCAATACAGGCATATTTTCCAAAATTTCGGGGACAAAGGTAACACCTAAGCCTAAACCAAGTGATATCGCTAAGATGATAGAATTTCGTTTTGTCAAATTAACGCAAGAAAGTATTTTAATACCCGCTACCGCTACCGTTCCAAACATAACTATGGTTGCACCACCCAATACAGGTTGGGGTAAAGCTTGAAAAATTCCTGCAACAATGGGAAACAAACCGAGAATCACCAAAATCACAGAAATAAAATAACCTACATAACGACTTCCTACCCCTGTTAGTTGAATTACGCCGTTATTTTGACTAAAGGTAGTGTTGGGAAAAGTATTGAAACAAGCAGCAATAATTGAGTTAATGCCGTCCCCTAATACTCCTCCTTTGATGCGTTTAAAATATTTTGAACCCTCGATTGGCTCACCAGAAATAGCTGAAGTTGCAGTTAGATCGCCAATGGATTCGATCGCTGTGATTAAATACAAGAAAGCAAAGGGTATAAATGCTGCAAAATCAAAACTTAAACCATAGCGGAAAGGAATTGGCAAGGCAACGGCTGGTAAACCTGCTAAATTACTAAAGTCTACCAGTCCCAGAGGTATTGATACTACGTAGCCGACAATTAAACCAATGACAATTGATGACATCCGCAAATAGTTATTGGTAGTGCTATTGAGAGCAATAATTACTGCCAAGACTATAAAAGAGATCCCTAAATAGACAGGAGAGCCAAAATCTCCGTTATTTTGTGCGGGTACGCCACCACCCATAGAGGTAATACCAACTTTGATTAAAGTCAAACCAATCAACGTGACGACTACACCCGTTACTAAAGGAGTAATAACTTTATTCGCTAAGTGGAGAAAGCGACTTACAAAAATTTCCACAAACGCCCCAAAAAAGCACAAACCAAAAATTAGCCCTAAAGCATCTTGAGGTGTACCACCTGCTCCTGTAACTGCCGTTCCCGCACCGATAATAGGAGCTAAAAAAGCAAAACTCGTACCTTGAACACTGAGTAATCCCGAACCCACAGGGCCAAATTTTTTCGCCTGAATAAAAGTAGCAATACCCGAAACGACCAAAGACATACTAAGAATAAAAGTAGTGTCTGCTGGTGGTACTTCTAATGCACCGCAAATAATTAATCCTGGGGTAATAATGCCCACAAAACAGGCAAATACGTGCTGTAACGCCACAAAAACTGCTTCTACAAAGGGAGGTCGCGATTCTAAGCCATATATTAAATCAGATTCAAGAGCTTTAGGAGCTTCAGCTTCAGTAGTAATATTTTCTGTTTCTAATGTTAATTCTTGATTTGTCGGTTGTACCATGTTTCCTAACTTATAGATGTCTGAATATTGATTAAATTAATAGTCGTTTTAAATAATTTGTTACTTTAATTAAGAATTAACTCAGCGATTATTGCATACTGTATACATATTTTTTTAAGGAAATTGTATCTTTAATTACTAGCTAATTTTTTGTCACAAAACTACAGTTTTTTTTAATATTCACTAAAAATGGTAGTTTTTAATTGGAAGTAAAGTCAGATAAACATAAATAAACAAAGGAGGATTTTCAGTTGATCTTTAGCAACACAGTTTTCAAAAGCGAATGAGTAAAAATAACTTAGTCGATCCTCCCGTCACAGTTGTAATTTCCCGACGCGTTAAACCAGGATGTGAAGCAGCCTTTGAGAAATTTATGTCTGGTATTACCTCAGCAGCTATGACATTTGAAGGACATTTGGGTACTAATGTTTTTCGCCCTAGCAGTCGGGAAAATAATCAATATCACATCATCTTAAAATTCGATCGCGCCAGTAACCTTCGTGTTTGGGAAGAATCGGAATGTCGCAAACAGTGGTTAGCCCGTGCAGAGAGTTTACGCTTAGAACCAGCAACAATTAGAGTAATTAGTGGTTTGGAGACTTGGTTTACTTTGCCTTCTCCCAAGCCGATTATTCCACCACCACGGTACAAAATGGCTGCAATTACTTTACTGGCTATTTTTCCGTTAATTCAATTGGTTAATTTGATATTTGCGCCTCTTTTAGAATTACTACCCTTACCTTTGCTACTGCGGAGTTTGATTGTTACTGCAATAATCGTCTTATTGATGACTTATGTAGTGATGCCCAGAATGACCAAATTATTTTCCAAGTGGCTTTATCCAAAAAGGCGATGCAGCACGTTGGGCGGGTTTCCCGACTTGAAGTGACTACATTAAGATAGCGATCGCTTCACCGTAAAGTATTATAGTCTTAGTTACGATCGCACTATAGTTGATTAATCTTCAAAAGCGCGATCAAACCAAAACTATTCAGACCAAAAAATCAAATAATATTCGTATCATAATACACCAAAGAAAATACGATTAGCCTTGATACTAGAAAAGTCGCGAACAATTAAAGTAGCATACTATCTACCAAGTTTTTTAATGGCTTTGATGATTTGAAGTATGAAATAAATAGCAATACAGCTAGTAGATGGAACGCATAAATTATTGAGATTTTCTCAATAATTAGTCCCTGTCTATCAACTATTTGCTTTTTAATATATGTAATAAAAAAATCAAATTATACTTTAATTCACTAAAAAAAATCTCATTAATAAGTGTTTTAGACTATCTAGCGTTACAACAAAACAATTATACTTCCTGGTTTTAACCAAGCTAGTCACAATTATTGACAGACTTAATTAGCATCAAATAAAGCATAATTCAGTTTTGAATTAGAGGCTAAACATTTTTTGTGTTTAATTCTGTATTTCAGCAAGACATAAATATAGTGTAAAACCAAAAAACAAGTCATAAGCTCAGACACGAGTTTATCTTGTTCCTTATTACCTATTACTAGAGAAGTTATCAAAATGACAAAACGACACCACAAACTTGTTCCTTTAATAGCAACTGCCCTGTTTACTACCATTGCTTTGGAAGCTAGCGTATTCAGCCAAGCAGCATACAGCACTTCCATGACGACAACCCCTCTAATTTTTGATGATGACGGTAGCCAAGATGGTTTTGCAGCATTAGCTTATCTCCTTGCCAATCCTAAATTCGATCTTCAAGCAATTACGATGTCTCATGGAGTAGCACGCCCAGAAAATGAAGGCTTTCAAACTGGTCTCAAGCAGTTGTTGGGTCGATTGGATGCCACAGATATCCCTGTAGGAATTGGTAGTGCATTGCCCTTGTCAGGGGATAACGCTTTCCCAGGATTTGTGCGTAATGATGCTGACAATTTTTTCGCTCCTTTTGTTAATCTTCCCAGCACTGTGCCAGATATTGAATTTACTACGGCTGCCGAATTGATTGTCGAAACAGTGAATAATTCACCTGAGCCAGTTGCAATCATGTCTACGGGGTCACTAACCAATATTGCTGAAGCTATCAGAATCGATCCCTCAATTATCGATAACATTTCGGTTGTGCAAACTATGGGAGGGGCGGTATTTACACCAGGAAATTTAGGAATAACTCCCGAACCGCCTTTTTCCACTAATGATGTTGCTGAGTTTAATATCTGGGTCGATCCTCTAGCAGCAGCAGAAGTGTTTGAAGCGGGAGAAAGAGGTTTAAATATCCAAATGATGCCGTTAGATGGCACAGATCGAGTTGAATTTACCAGAGATGATTACCAAGCCTGGCTGGATTTCGGCACGCCAGAAAGTACGGTAGCTGCGGAGTTTCTTGATTTTTCTTTGGTAGTAGTAGGTAATGATGTAAATCCTAATCCGTTGTGGGATATGGTGGCTGCGATCAATTTGAGCGAAGCTGATTTTTCCACAGAAGTACCTTTGCATATTGAGGTTGATGTGGATTCGCCTCCTGAGGATACTCAAGGACAAACTTTTGCTGTAGAAGGATTACCCCCAAACGCGTCAGTTTCCCTTGATGCTAGTTTTGAAGATCTTCCTTTCAATGCTAGCGAGCTATTTTCTTCCTTAGAAACACCAACCTCCACAGCAGTATCAGAACCAACTTCTCTTTTAGCACTTTTGATGTTAGGAGGATTTGGTATCGGGATTACTACAAAAAGATCGAAGGGAAATTTGCTTTGTGGCGATCGCAATAAGAATAATTAATGACTAATTATTTTGGCGTTGAACAATTTATTTGCCTGAAATACTTAAATAAATGTTTGGTGCGTTGAGTGGGATTTGAACCCACGTTTACCAGATAATCTTCTAGTCGCTTTAGGCCGATAATCTTTACTCTGCGACCCGATAAGGATAAGTAGCGAATAAAGAGGTGAAACTAAGCTACCAACGCTCGTTTATTTTAACAAGGCTTTATTTATTTTAACAAGGTTTTATTTGTCTTAATTAATGCGCTGGGCAGGAATCGAACCTACATTGTTGGTTTGGATTTAAACGATAACCTTAATTCTGCGACCCATAAGGATAAGTTGTGAACCAAGATATTTTTGTTTGCCAAGGTTTTACCATTAAACTACCAACGCTTGTTAATTATGATTTGACGGGAGGAAATGCCGACGGTCAGTCGGCATATTCCATTTATCCAAGAGATGGGGACTCCCGTGTTGACCTTTGGGTAGGATTTGAACCTACGACACCCTGGTTAACTGCGATAATCCTAATTCAGCGACCCGATAAGGATAAGAGACGAAACAGGATATTTGCGTGGTCAGACGCTCTACCAAATTGAGCTACCAACGGTTGTAATGTTTTTATTTTGGTTTGATGGTGGTGGAACGGACTAGAATCGAACCAGATAACCCTCCATTCTTCGATCCCATTGGGATAAGTTATGAACCAAGGAATATGCCACCAAATTGGCTTCCGTCCCGTGATTAATGTTGATTATTTACTATTGCGGGGCGAGTAGGAATCGAACCTACGAATGGTAGTACCCACGATAATCCTAATTCTTCGTCCCAATGGAAAAGATTATGAACCAGGTTTTTGTGTCCTCTAAATGTGAAAACGATAATCCTAGTTCTTCGTCCCAAAAGGAAAGTCTCGCGCGTTCCTTAGCTGATGAAACATCGTGCCGAGGTCGCTCGTGAAAAAGGCTTAAAAACTACTGCCTTCCCCCTTGGCGATCGCCCCATGCTATTATAAACAATCAGTTATGAAAATTGATAAAATTGATTTTTAAATTGTTTGTTTCATGATTCTATTTGTGTTCGTTATACAAAAGTTATGCATTTTTTTGATTTTCGGAAAATAATTACTGCTTACTAATTAATATTTGGTGCAACGGGTAGGAGTCGAACCTACGACCGATCTGACGATAACCTTAATTCGGCGACCCTAGTTAGGATAAAAAGTAAACAAGGACTTAATTTATTAGACTGCTCTACCACTGAGCTACCGTTGCCTATATTTATATAAAGTAAATAATCATTAAAAGGCAGTGCGACAGGTAGGACTCGAACCTACGACCAGCCGATTATGTAAAAGTCGATAACCCTAATTCGACGACCCCAATGGGATAAAGTTATGAACAAGGATAATGCTGCTCTACCAACTGAGCTACTGTCGCTTGTTGATTGGATTTTTGTTTGAGTCGTAGTTATTTATTTGTACTTGTATTTTTTGGACAAGTTTTCTCTGGCTGGTACGAGTTGCAAAATTTCATTTTTTTCTCTCTTCTTCTTTACTAATCTTGTTTGACAAAAGGTGCAGTGGACGGGATTTGAACCCGTGTCTCCTGCGTGACAGGCGATAACCCTTAATTCCTCGACCCCAATGGGATAAGTGATGAATAAGGACATAAGTTGTTCTAGTCCGCTAAACTACCACCGCTTTCAGATTACATTTGTAGTATAACAGTTGCAGAAAAAATTGCCAGTATTTATCAAAAATAAAGATTTTTTTCGCTAAAGATGAGCATTACACCCTACTACTAAGACAAAATCCGTTACATTATAGGGGAGTATTATGAAAAACTTTTAGTCAGTTGCACTTATAAGATGACATCTTCTTCGATCGCTGTTAGAGAAATTCCTTTATTTCCGTTACCAGAATTAGTTTTATTTCCGACTCGTCCTTTGCCATTACATATTTTTGAGTTTCGCTACCGAATCATGATGAATACGATTCTGGAAAGCGATCGCCGTTTTGGTGTATTATGTATCGATCCTAGTACGGGAAAAATTGCTGATTATGGTTGTTGTGCAGAAATTCTACATTTTCAAAGATTAAAAGACGATCGTATGAAGATGTTGACTGTGGGACAACAACGTTTTCGGGTTTTAGAGTATGTAAGGGAGAAACCTTATCGAATAGGCTTAGTGGAGTGGGTCGAAGATCGGCCGACAGAAAAAGACCTAAAACCTATGGCGACAGAGGTGGAAGCCTTACTCAAAGATGTAGTACGTTTATCGGGAAAGCTAACTAATCAAAAGATTGAACTCCCTAACGATCTTCCCGAACTACCTAGAGAATTATCATATTGGGTAGCTAGTAATCTTTATGGCGTAGCTTCAGAACAACAAGAACTGCTAGAGATGCAAGATACAAAATTACGCTTGGAAAGAGAAAAAGATATACTACTATCTACTCGTAATCATCTTGCTGCGAGAACTGCTCTCAAGGATGCTTTAAAGTAAGTATGGATTACAACAATCCCTAAAAATATTTTTGGCTCAGATAGACAATGTAATGGCTCGCCGAAAGCGAGATCGCATTTTCAGTAAAGACTAAAATGTGCGGTCACGCAATGGCTCACCGAAAGCGAGATTGTTATGGGAGTATTTGCCCGTAAGTAGCAAAAGCTTCCTGATTATTCTAGAAAGTGCAACACAGTATTCCATAAGTTTCAAGGAAAATAGTTACACGTTTATTTAACAATAATAACTAACTAAGCATCAGAAGTTTTGGAAGAATCTTCGCTTTTAGATGAATTATTTTCTGATTCTTCTGGTTTTTGCTCGTTTCTATTGTATTTCCGATTTCGACCACCATAACGGCTACTAGAAGTTTTACGGAATTTCCGAGCGTTAATTTTATTGCGTTTGGCCTTTTCTTTCTTGGCATTTATTCGTTTAGCCATTAATTTTATCCTCTCTAATAACAACAAAACGCCTCTAAGATAACCAATTAAGTTTAACTCGATTGACTACCAAAAGCGTTATTTCATTTCAGATTGGGGTTTAAAAGCGGTTGTTACGCGCACCATTAAACGATCTTTTTTCTTCTTTGGGTTTAGCTTTGTTCACTCTAAGTTCTCGATCCATCCACGTTGCTCCATCTAAGCTTTCAATGGCTCGATCTTCTTCGGCTTCTGTTTGCATTTCAACAAAAGCAAAACCTCTGACACGACCAGTTTCACGATCTTTAGGAATGTGAATTCGCTTAACACTACCGTATTCACCAAAGACTTCGCCTAAGTCTTCTTGGGTAATTTCATAGGACAAATTACCTATATAAATCGACATAACGTTGATTGTCTCCTCAATCAAAAAATTTGTAGCGAGATCAGATTTGCTGTAGTGAAGTTTATCAATACTGAGGGGAATACCTGCTTATACTGAAATTTTGTTCTTCGATCTTGATTCTCATTACCTAAGATAACATTTTTATTCTGTAGCGTATAGCAAGATTTTTAGGATCGGTTTCTTTATTGATTGACCAAGGTGAAAAAAGGTGGCTTTTTACCGAAAAAAAGATAAATAAGATGAGTGTTGGTAATAATTAACCCAAGGCATTATTAAGAAAGCTGTTTCATTTTGTGACGATTATGGGATTGTTGTAAATTTTTTAAATTCGAGCCTAAAGGAATAATTCCCCCTGGATTAAGAGGAAACAAATTACCATAATAGTCTTGTTTAACACTGTCAGGATCGCAAGTAGTAGCTACTCCTGGTAATTGATATAAATCTCTTAAATAGCCTGATAAATATTGATAATCTTGAATACGTTTTAAACTACATTTGAACAGTCCGTAGTAAACCGTGTCAAAACGAACGAGGGTAGTAAATAGTCTCACATCAGCCAAAGTTACCACCTCACCACATAAATAACGGTTAGTAGCGAGGAAATGGTCGATTTCATCTAAAGTGGCAAATAATTCGGTACAGGCTTGATTATAAGCTGTTTGGGTTTGCGCAAAACCGCAACGATACACCCCATTATTTACTTTATGATAAATCTTTTCGTTCCAGCGATCGCATTGCTCTTGTAAATTTTCAGGATAAAGATCGTAATCGGAGTTAGTAGCAAATTGATTCAACTGAGAATTAAGAATTTCAACGATCTCTGCGCTCTCGTTATTGACGATAGTTTTGGTTTCATCATCCCATAGTATCGGTACAGTACAACGCCCTTGATAACCTGGTTGAGCTAATTTATATAATTCTGGAACAGTGTTGCAATCTTCAAAGGATGATTGCAAAAGCCAAATCCCCTCATTAGCAGAGGGATACACTATAGATACAGCAATGATATCTTCTAATCCTTTTAATACTCTAACTACTAAAGTACGATGCGCCCAAGGACATCCCATACCTACAAACAGTCGATACCGCTTACTTGCTGCTGGATAAGATGCGTCTGCTTTAACAGCAATAGTATTTCTAAATTGACTATCGGGACGAATATATTCTCCAAATTTGTTAGAAGGAGCAAGCTGCGACATCATAATACGCCACATAGTTGTCCACACAAACTTGCCTAATCTAACTATATATTTGGCAGGAAGAGATTTCATTGAGTTTTGTTAGTCCCGTCAAGCGGGGTCGAGATGGTAGTGGTTAGTAGCTAGTTGCTTGTTATTAATAATTTTTGAGTGTTCCTATTACCTTATCCTTCATCCTTTATTTATCCGAACTTACTAGACGCTTTTTCAATGATTCTGCACGACGTTTTGCTACCTTATTTTCTGGTTCGTACTTTAAGACATTTTCGTAAGCTTCTACTGCTTGTGCAATCAATTGTTTTTTTTCATAAACATTGCCCAAATTATTTAAAGCCACTACATATTCTGGATAAATTTTTAGAGCTTCTTTATATTTACGGATTGCAATGTCATATTGTTCTTGAGCAAAATAAGCATAACCCATAGCATTATGAATTAATGCCGTATTCTCTGGGGGTAATTTTCGCTCGGATTTTAAAGCTTTTTCAAACAATTTTATTGATTGGACAAAAAGTTTTTTATCTAGATAAATACTACCCAATTGATAATACTCTTCTGCCGTTCCTGGAGAATTTTTTAGTTTCTTCTGTAACTTAGAAAAAGTATTTTCTGTAAAGCGGGTTTTAATCACTTCTTTTACAATTGCTACCGCAGCAATAATCAAGATTATTAAAAGCGTAGAAATATAAATTATGGGTAAATTTTTATTCATGATTTTTTATGATGTTTTATACGGAATCAAATGCTAAAAATGCTATATATACTTGTTAGCTATTTTTCGATTATGTATTTTTAGATAATTGCCTATCATTTATTACCTAATTACTTCCTCCTTCCTTGTTCTTCGTTCCTCATTCCTTTATTTTAGGGTAATCCCCAGTATTCAATTCTTTCTTGTAACCAGCCCGACTTGCGCCAATCAGAGATCGCATTATACACTGCTAACTGTAGTTCTTTATGTTGTAATCCTTTGGGCATTACTATAGATAGAGGCTCGCCAGATAATCTTTCTGGAAGTAACTTATATTGAGAATATTCTTGTATCCAGCCAGTTAAAACAGTAATATCTCCTGCAAAAGCTTGAGCTTGATTATTTTCCAGTAAGGTTAATGCTTCTTGATAAGAATCAACTCCTATCAATTGAGCATCAGGCAAGCGATCGCGCAAGATAGCAATCGTTGTTGAACCATATAGTACCGCAATTTTGCTAGTGGTTAACCCCTCAGCGTTAGCAACTGTAACATCTTTAGTAATAATGCCCGTACCATCAATATAATAATGAGGACTTAGATCGACAATTCGCCTGCGAGAAGCAGTATCAGACACCCTAGCAATCGTAAGATCTACTTCATCATATATTACAGCTTTCAGCCTTTCTTCATTAGTTACAGCTCGCAAAACTACCGCATCTTCATCTCCTAGAATATCTTTGGCTAAACGACGAGCGATTTCAATTTCTAACCCTGTTAAATTATTTTCATCATCAATAAATCCCATAGGGCGAGTATTATCTTTAACTGCCACAATTAGTTTACCGCGACGCTGAATTTCTTCTAATTCCGCAGCAGATAGCCCAGAGTAGCTAGAAAAAAAGGTTAATAATGCGATCGCTAAAATAGCAAATAATCTCGATCTAATCATGCTAACGGGTTTAACTCAGATAAAAAACTGTCTACTTGTTGTGGATTTTTCAAGATCGTAACTTTTCTATCATGCTGATATAGTTCCAGTTTAGATAATACGTGCTGTCTTTGATGATGAGCAAAGTTCCAAACGTATAACAGAAAATCCCAACTTAATCTTTCAGCACAACCATCTGCCATATCTGGTCTAACAAGCTCCTTATCTGGTGAATAATATTGTAAATATCGCCGAAAAATGCGCCATAAGCAAAGAAAACGCGAGAAATCCAACAGAATAATTGTATCTGCTGCTTGAAGACGAATATCCATTGTACTCAAATAATTACCATCAATAATCCAGCGATCGCTATTGACCAGATATTGCTGTTTCTCAATCCATTTTTCAGTGGGAGTTTCTATCCATCCAGGTTGCCAGTAGTGATAATCTAGATGAATTACGGGTAATCCTAATCGCGCTCCTAAATGATTAGCTAAAGTAGATTTTCCAGCACCACAACAACCGATAATAGCGATACGCTGCATATTGAATCTTCTGGAGATGATCGTAAAGTTAACAAAATTTCCTGTGACGAAACTCTTGCATCAGTCTTGGTTTAATTCGATCTAACTTGTTTGCGCCATTCCAAAATTGCTTCTAAGGGATCGTTAATAGTTACATATTGAGCGAATAAAGCTAAATCAAGATTGGGTAATAATTGACTTTGCGATATTTGTTGATAATTATTATCTTGTAAATAGTAAATTCTAAATTGATTATCTTGCCAGAACCAGACTTCTTTAACGCCTAAGCGTTGATAAATTTCTAAAGTATTAACACCACCGCTAGTATAAACAACCTCAATTGCTAGATCGGGAATATCTTTATCTGTAGCGATGCAATAACATTCATCTGGTTCTTTTCCTGCTTGTTTATCTCGGTTACGGAAAGTAGTAGAACCAAGTCCCCAAAAACGAATTCGATTTTCTTCCAGATAGGCTTCTAATAATCTGCCAATATTTTCTTTATCTAATTCATGATTACGACTAGGGGACATAATTTCTAAAGTATCTAGAAGATAAGATACACGAAAGCTTGAGCGATCGCCTAAAGATGCCAGAAGTGACTCATAAGCTTCCCAACTAACTCCAGAAGTGATAAATCTTTCTTCAGGGTCGCTAGCTTCCAGTGGAAATTGGGACAAATTATTTAGTATCATCGAAACCATGTCAGTATCGGGGTAAAGGTGTAGGAACTTATACCAACCAGAAGAAAAAATGCAACAGATAACTTGTAAGGTGGGCGATGTACTAAAGTACTTCCTTCGGTCGCCCACCCTACCCTTTAATTGTATTTATGTATTGCAAACATTTGTTTTTTGATTTGGTATCAGTGTAATTATAGTTTTTTAACCGTATTCACAGGGATTAGGTAGAAGGTAAGAGGTGATGATTCCTAGTTAATCACTAATTATTACTTTCTCCTCAATCCTCGATCCTTTAAATTAATTTCCCCAGATTTTACCCAGTACGGTTTCTGGTGCAATATCCGCAATTTGCTTGCTGGAAGAACAAACGCCAACGTAATTATCATCTTGGGGTAATAATTGTGTGCTGGTGTCTGCCGAATCAATCAGAGCGATAGTATAAGTTTCTACGGCAACCGCTAAAGCCAGAGAATTGCGATCGCTAGTTACCAAGAGATTTGCTCCTGCAATGATCGCTGCGATTTTACCCACATCAGAGGAAGCAATTACTTTAAGTTGGGAATTGGCTGTCATCATAGCTGCCACCCAAAAATCTTCTTCTTGAGTTTGCAGTAAAACAACAGGAATTTCTGGTTGTTTGGCTTGAATATCGGTAACAATTTTTTGCCAACTTGTAATAGGATAGGTTTCCTCCACACCATGAAGCAGGATATAACCACTTTTGAGGTCTAAGAGCTTTTGTCTTGATTCTGCCCAATCAATATCTTTTTGGGGTACATTAATTTTCAATGGAGGACAATCTGCTTCGATTCCCAATCCTTGTAGGATGTCATGATAGGTTTGGGGTTCATACTGCTCTCTTTTGAGAGGAACAGATTTCGAGAAAATCCAAGAATTGTTTTTTTGTTCACCAATTCTGACAGGAATTCCATTGAGCCACAGTAGCGATTCTACTGCCCAGGGTGCATTATAACTAATTACGGCCTCATATTCGCGATCGCGGATGACTCCTAATAGGTTAAGATAGTCTGCCATACTACTACGATCTTGATAGTCAAAGAGTAATACTTCGCTGACATACTTACAAACCCGATAGGCTTTTTTAGCACGAGGTTCGACTAAAACATCAATTTTGGATTGGGGATATTTACTGTTGAGGGTTTCCAAAGTCGGAAAAAAGTAAATTTGATTGCCAATTCCACCAGGGACAAGAGCTAGGATTCGCATTTCTATCGAAAAAGTATAAACCGTTAATATAGCTGTGTATCTGAGGACAATTTTAAAGGATGATAGAGCTAAACTGATTTATTTTTTGGGAAATTATTGTAAATGCATCTTTTAATTCCTGCTGCTGGGATGGGTCGTCGTATGGGAAGCGATCGCAATAAGTTACTATTAAAATTGTTGGGGAAGCCTTTATTGGTTTGGACTTTGTTGGCTGCGGAAAACGCTACAAGTATTGACTGGATAGGGATTATTGGACAAAAATTGGATTTTCCTGATTTTAAAGAGATGATTGCCAATCTTAAGCTGACTAAGCCTGTCACGTTAGTTATTGGAGGAGATACCAGACAAGAATCTGTTTACAATGGTTTACAAGCTTTACCCGAATCAGCAGAGCGAGTTTTAATTCACGATGGAGCGAGATGTTTAGCAACTTCTGAGTTATTCAACAGATGTAGTGAAACTTTATTAAGTTGTCGGGGATTAATTGCAGCTATCCCTGTCAAGGATACAATTAAGATTGTCGATCGAGACTTGTTTATTAAGGATACTCCAAATCGGAGCCATCTTTGGGCTGCTCAAACGCCTCAAGGTTTTGAAGTCAAATTGCTAAAAGATTGTCACTACAAAGGAAGAAAGTTAGGCTGGAAAGTAACTGATGATGCTGCTTTACTGGAAAAGTGTCAACTTCCTGTCAAAATCGTTGAAGGAGAAGAAACCAACCTTAAAGTAACTACTCCTGGGGATTTAGCGATCGCAGAATTTATTTTACGTCAAAGAACAATTTAGTAATTAGTAATTTAGTAGTTAGTAATGATGAAACTACCCACTTTCTTGATTGTTGGTGTCCAAAAGGCAGGAACAACTTCTATTTATAATTATCTTCAAGAACATCCGCAGGTATTTATGAGTCGGATTAAAGAGACTAATTTTTTAGAGCAGGATTGGTCAAGTTTTCCGCCTGAAAAGCAAAATAAAAATGGCATTGTTACTATCGAAGATTACGCAGCTTTATTTACAGATGTTCGGGATGAAATAGCTATTGGAGAGGCTTCACCTAATTATTTATTTCATTATGAATCTTCTGCTGCCAGAATTAAAAAATATGTTCCTGATGCTAAATTAATTGTCGTTTTACGCAATCCTGTTGAAAGAGCTTATTCTGATTATTTAATGCATATTAGAGATGCTATTGGAACTCAAATTATTAGCCTTTCTGAACAAGTAGAAAAACGCGCCCATAAGTCTTTTATGATTCGCAAAGGATTTTATGCCACTCCTTTAAAGTATTATTTAGACCAGTTTGGAACCGAGCAAATAAAAGTATGTTTATATGACGATCTTTGCCGTAATTCGGAGCAATTTATGAAAGGTATTTATACTTATATTGGAGTCGATACTGAGTTTAAACCAGATGTAAGTAAAAAAGTCCAGCAAGCTAAAGTACCAAAAAACCAAGCTATTAATAATTTGTTGCAAAGAAAAAATCCTCTGAGAACTTTTGCAGCTAATACTTTAAAAACAGTAATGCCTTTAGAAGCCAGACAAAAATTTCGCGATCGCTTAATTAATATTAACTCTCAATCAAAAAAAGAAATGCCTTTAACGACTGAAGATAGTCAAAAATTAATTAATTTATATCAGGAAGATATTTTAAAATTACAAGATTTAATTAATCGTGATTTATCTGGATGGCTGCAACAGTAGGATGGGCATTTTAACCTGGCAACTACTCTACTAATAACCTAAAACTAATTAGGTAAACAATGAACAATCAACAATTAACTATTCATAAATCAATGCCTGTTTCAGTTGTTATTCCTATTTATAATGGGGAAAATGATTTGCCAGAATTAATAGAATGCCTGGAACAACAAACCTATCCTCAAGAATTAGTAGAATATTTATTAGTAGATAACAATAGTAGCGATCGCACAGCCGAAATATTAACTAATGCAGCCAAAAAAGCCCAGGAAAAAGGCATCAATTTAAAACATTTAACAGAAGCGACAATTCAAAGTTCTTATGCTGCTCGTAACTTAGGGATTCGCCAAGCAAATTATAATATTTTAGCTTTTACAGATGCCGATTGTCGTCCTCAATCCAATTGGTTAAGGGAATTAGTAAAACCTTTTCAAGACTCTCAAACAGGAATTGTAGTCGGGGAAATTATTGCCCTTACAGGTAACAGTTTGTTAGAACAATATGCAGACAAAAAAGAGTTAATGTCACAAAAGTTTTTACTCGAACACTCTTTTTGTGCTTACGGACAAACTGCTAATATTGCCATTAGAAAACAAGCATTTAGAGATGTTGGTTTATTTCGTCCCCACTTAACCACAGGAGGCGATGCTGATATTTGTTGGCGCATTCAAAGAGAATCAGACTGGCAATTAAAATCTGCTCCAGAAGCTATTATTTCCCATCGTCATCGTTCCAACTTTAAGACATTTCGCAGTCAATTTCATCGTTACGGATGCTCCAATGAATATCTACACGAATTGCATGGTGTAGCACTCATGAGAGAATTAACCACCAAAGAAATTTTTTATCGTCTTAGTCGTTGGATAATTAAAGAAATACCCAAAAATAGTCTTAAATTAGTCTTGGGAAAAGCATCAGCGATCGACCTAATTAATACTCCCATCGATTTAATTGGCTTTCATGCCAGAACTCAAGGACAAAAATCCAGTAAATTGCCAGAAAAAGCTAAACAAATTGAAAGACTTTGACGTGCTTTGTCCTTGGAAGAAAAAAAGCATCTTAGGATATCTGTGTCTTTTTACTTTCACTGAGTCGGCGGAAGCGGATTCTTTCGTAGGGTGAGTCAGGATGATTTTTTTCACCTCCCTAAATCCGATAAAAATCAGAAATTGTATTTTTCCTGACATTCCATGCCAAACACCCCATGCCCTGGTCTAATCAACTAATAGTCCTATTGAGAACAGATACTTTGGCCTCGTTAAAGCAAAATTTAAGATCATTTTTACGGTATGTCCTAACCCTCTCACGCTAACCTGAAAACGAATAGAGACTTTTGCAAGAATTTTATATCTTATGACGAAAAGAACTTTTGGTGTAATCGGTCTAGCAGTAATGGGAGAAAATCTCGCCCTCAATGTGGAAAGTCGCGGATTTCCCATTGCTGTTTACAATCGAACTGCTGCAAAAACAGAAGCGTTTATGACCCAAAGAGCAACAGGTAAAGATGTTGTCCCTGCTTATTCTTTAGAAGAGTTTGTGAACACTTTAGAGCGTCCTCGCAAAATCTTAGTGATGGTTAAAGCAGGTAAACCAGTAGATGCAGTTATCGAGCAGTTAAAACCTCTCCTTGATGAAGGAGACATGATTATCGATGGCGGTAACTCCCTTTATGACGACACCGAAAGACGTACTAACGATCTTGAATCCACAGGACTAGGTTTTGTCGGTATGGGAGTTAGTGGTGGCGAAGAAGGAGCGTTAAATGGCCCTAGCCTAATGCCAGGAGGAACAAAAGCTGCCTATCAAGAATTAGAGCCAATTGTTACTAAAATTGCTGCTCAAGTAGATGATGGCCCTTGTGTAACCTATATTGGCCCTCGTGGTGCTGGTCACTACGTCAAAATGGTTCACAACGGCATTGAATACGGTGATATGCAGCTAATTGCCGAAGCTTATGACCTGATGAACAACGCTCTCGGACTGAGCAGCGATGAACTACATGAAGTATTTACTCAATGGAATACTACAGATGAGCTAAACTCCTTCTTGATTGAAATTACTGCCGATATTTTCACTAATAAAGATAGTGAAACCGATCTTCCATTGGTAGATTCCATTCTGGATGCTGCGGGACAAAAAGGTACGGGTAGATGGACTGTAGTTAGCTCTTTAGAGCTAGGTGTCCCTATCCCTACAATATATGCTGCGGTTAATGCCAGAGTGATGTCTGCATATAAAGACGAAAGAATGGCAGCAGCTAAAGACTTAACAGTTACTACTGGTACTTATGATGGAGACAAAAAAGCCTTCATCAACAAAATTAGAGATGCCCTTTACTGCTCAAAAATGTGTTCCTACGCTCAGGGGATGGCTCTTCTAAGCAAGGCATCTCAAGAGTTTAACTACGAGCTAGATCTAGCGGAAACTGCTCGTATCTGGAAAGGAGGCTGTATTATTCGTGCAGGGTTTTTGGACAAAATCAAAAATGCTTTCAACGAAAACCCCCGCTTACCCAACTTACTGTTAGCTCCTGAATTCAAACAAACAATTTTAGATCGTCAACAAGCTTGGCGAGAAGTCTTAGCAGTATCTAATACTTTAGGTATTCCTGTACCTGCTTTTAGTGCTTCTTTAGACTACTTTGATAGTTACAGACGCGATCGCCTTCCCCAAAACCTCACTCAAGCTCAAAGAGATTACTTTGGCGCACATACCTATGAACGTATCGATAAGCCCAGAGGAGAATTCTTCCATACTGAGTGGATGGCAAAGTAAAGGATAAAGGATAAAGGATGAAGGATGAAGGATGAAGAAATCAAATCCTCTATACTGTAGTGTATTTTCTTATTCCTCGTTCCTCATTCCTCATTCCTTAAATTTATGTCTGATAATCTTGCTCTTTGGCGATCGCATATTTCCCACGCTCTCCATCGCAATCGAGCCAAACCCTACAGTGGATACGTTCAATTAGCTACTATTGACCCTGAAGGATTACCTACTAACCGCACGGTAGTCTTTCGGGGTTTTCTAGAGCAAACCAATCAACTACAATTCATTACTGATACTCGGAGTCAAAAATATATCCATCTTCAACAAAAGCCTTGGGGTGAAATCTGCTGGTACTTTACTAAAACCCGCGAACAATTTCGCATTGCAGGTAATTTGGCTTTGGTAACTTCTCAAGAAAGTAATTCAGACTTGCTCAAAGCTCGTGAAATAATGTGGCAAAATATATCCGATTCAGCCAGAATCCAATTTGCTTGGGCGAATCCTGGGGAAGTTCGAGAAACCACACCAGAAGCTTTTAATCCCGATCCTCCTTCGGAAAAACAACCCGTGGACAATTTTTGTTTGTTGTTATTAGAGCCTAAAAAAGTAGATCGTTTAGAGTTAAGAGGCGATCCACAAAATAGGTATTTGTATGAGTTGCGATCTGATAATACTTGGGAAGAAAAAGAAGTTAATCCTTAGTTATCTAGGAACATCGGCTATTGGAATATTGATATCCAAAGTCCAATGCAATAATGTTTAAGCTTTGAGGTTCATAATCAACTAGCTTATTCGGTAACGCTACTTTCAAAGCAGTTGAAATTAAGCGATCGCTTATTGGTAATTCGGCGATAAATGTATTCAACTGTCCGCTTGAGTATGAAACTCAAAATAGCAGTCGATCGGGACGATTAAAAAACCGCCCTTAAAAATTTAACGCTTTCTTGATTTGCTATTTGTTTTTGATTTATAAACCTCATACAATAACAGACTTCCTGCCACTGCCAAGTTTAAAGAATCACTTTTCCCCACCATTGGAATACGAATTAAGTGGTGACATAAATCTTGCTGATTTTTGCTTAATCCTTTTCGTTCTTCTCCCAGAAATATTATTGTAGAACGAGGATATTTAAAGCAATGAAAATCAACATTTCCTGCTAAAGAAGCTCCCACAACGCCACAATTATGGCGACATATCCAGTGTTCGAGAGAAGAATACGTAGTACGTATTAGCGTTTGATGGAATAATGCACCCATGGTTGCTCGGATCGCATCAGGAGCGTAAGGATCGATATTTTTGCCGATAAAAATAAATCCTCCACCACCAATAGCTTCAGATGTGCGAATCAATGTTCCTAAATTACCAGGATGGCGTACTTTTTCTAAAGCAATCCAACACAATCCAGTATTAGGAGATGCTTGATGCAGTTTTGTCCATTTTTGGTGAACTATCGCTGCAATACCAGAAGCTTTTTTGGCATGGGAAATGATTCTAAATTCTTCAGGAGTTAGCTTAATTGTTTTAACCCCATTACGTCGCAAACTTCTTACTAACTTGCGTGCTGGGGGTACAATTAACAACTTCTCACTATACAAGATAGTTGCAATCTGAAAATTGTTTTCAGCTACTTGTATAAAATTACGCACTCCTTCAATATAAAAAAGATTATTGCGATCGCGAAAGGCACGATTAGATTGGAGTTGAGCAACCTCAGTTAAAGCCTTTTTCACTTCTAACTGATTGCTGTCGATACTAAGATCGACCATCCCCCTTGAGAGTTAATTCACTCTCGATTAATAATTTTGTGTCAAACATTTCAACAAAGCGGTTTGATTCCCGCAATTATGATTTTATTCTCGATCCCGATTTTAGTACATATCACACCATAACAATACTTTTTTCAGAATTAAATCATGCCAGCGATCGCAAAATCCGAGAATTGTCTTTGACTATAATTTCATTAATCAACTTTAGCCCAACAGACATCCATGGTTAAACCTGCATTACTTAACTGGGTACGATATAGTTCGGCTAATGATTGTGAACCTTCCCAAACTACAGCTTGACCTTCATCATGTACTTGGTTTGTTAGTTTCCATGCAAGCTCTTGCTTCATATCAGGAATATGTTTTGATAAACAATGGGAGACGTATCTAAACGTATTAACATTATCGTTGAATACAGTTACTAAATATATTTCAGTCTTTTCTGTTATTTCGATTTTTTGGCGATCGCCTAAGCTCAATTCTCGTTTCTCAGTATAAGATACATTTTTAAGCATTTGAGGATTAAGTAAATAAGCCTGGTTATAATCATCTAAAACGTCTTCATCTCTACCGAGTCTATAGTAAGCTAAACTTCTACCAAAATAAGCTTCAGCTAAGTTAGGTTCTAATTCTAAAGCATAATTAAAATCCATAACAGCTTCTTGATTTTTACTGAGGGAAAGATATAAATGACCTCTTCTTAAGTAAGTATCGGCTTTTTCTGGATTAACTTGAAAATTTTGTCGATGCTTATTGATTCCTAAATCTATAAAATGTTCTTTTAGCAGACGATGAATAAATATATATCCGCCACCTATCTTTTGCAATAAATTAATTCGCGCTGCGTAGTTGAGAAAATCGGCATAATTCCAAGGAGTATAATTGTAATATCTTGATAAAACTCTTAGTACAAAGTGTTGAATACAAGTAATTCCACCTTTGACCATAGCTAACACAAAACTACTAACACCAACCAGACAAAGTATTCTGCCAAATAAATATGATATGGGAATTAATCCTTGTAAAGATGTTGCTCCAACTGCGAAAAAAATCACTCCAACAGTAGTAAGTGAAATTGCATTTTTGGCAGAGTTCACAATACCTTGATTGGGTATTGTTGTATTCTTAAGCTGATTATTAGTAATGCCCCCTAAAAGGAAGATAGTTAAGCAGATACCTATTAAATAAATGGAGGTTTGAGAAGTTAAGAATAAATATAGCCCAATTAAGAAAATACCAGGAATAACTTTCAGAACTTTGCGCCAAGACCATTGAAGTTTAGATACTGGTTCAATCGAATCAATTTGAGCCGAAAAACTAACTAATATAATCAAGATTAATCCTGTAATTTGATAGTCAATCGTCAAGTGGTCTACTATGCTATACAAACTATAAACTAATCCCCAAAGTAAGCTATAAATTAACTTTACTCCCCAAGAGTAATATTTATAGGCTGGAACATCATTAGCTTTATTCCATTGGTGTTGAGAGAAAAAGAATCCATTTTGAGAGTTTATTTTTAACAAGCTAGGTTGCATTTTCTCAATTAAGAATACTGTTTGTGAATTTTGATGCATTCTAAAAGCTAATTCACTAAGCCAATTAATTGTCTGTTGTTGAGGATAAGGTGCATTGTTCCCTCGACGAGAAAACATTCTCTGAATATAGGCATTAAATAAATGTTGGCGTTTTGCTTCTTTTGATTCTAGTTTAGGTAAATCTTCATTATTTGTTCCTTGATAAGCCAAAATAGCTATATTGAGCATTAGAGGAGTTGTCACTAATTCTTGTATCTGACAATCTTGTTTTAATAAGTTATTAATTATGGCAACTTCAGAACCTAAATTATTTAAATATTCTTGAATTTGCTTTAAATTGAGGGGTTGTAGATAAACTGAACTCTGTAATTTTAGCTTTTCTGGGATGGTTTCATAGTCTTTGGCACGACTACAAACGACAATTTCAGTATTACCATATTCTTTTGTAAAATCATTTAAAGCTTGGACACATAAAAAACGTTTATTTTCTGCTATTTCATCTAATCCATCAAATAATAGTAATAGTTGTTGCTGCTTTAACCAAAGTTGACTAATTTGGCGAGAAACTTGATATTGAGTGTTTAATTCTGAGATGAGCCAATCTGCAATAGACTGTTTAGTATTATCCCAAGAAGTTAAATTTAAAATAACAGGAATAAGGCAATTAATATCTTGTTCTGCTTGTTCTATTAAGTGACGTGCAATTTCTATTAGAGCAGTAGTTTTGCCCGAACCAGGTTCCCCTAAGATTAGTAGAGAACGCCCTGAACCCATCTCTTTGAAAAAATTAACTATTTTAGTTTCTGGTGGTAGTTTCGTTCTAGATTGTTCGGTAGATTCCCAAGTAATACCTACAGGTGATGCAATCTCATCTAGTCTTTCTTCTAAGCTTAATTCTATTAGAACTTGTTTATATAAAGATTTTTCTAATACTCCTTTAACCCAATAGTTTCTAACTTTATTGATTAAAAATTTTCGCTGACGTAAAAGTTCTTTATTTGTAATTTGTGACATAAATAAATTGATGAAATTTTTCTAATTGATCTAATGTTATCCAAATCTAATTATTGAAGATGCGATCTATATTCTAAATATAGTAATAATTATTAGATATCGCTAATAATTATTATGTAAAAACCAACTATCACAGTCATTTTAACCTATTTGTATTTTGATAATTGTTTAAGTCCCGTTAGTCTAACTTAGCCACAAATAGTTAATAAAAGGTTGGGGATTTGAGATTAAGCTGTTGTAAAGTTGTTAGTGAAACCTAATTTGGAGGAATAGTAGAGCAACGTGATTGATTCTCAGTTACTCACATTTATTGGAGTTATCTCTATTCTAACTATAACTCCTGGTTCATCAACCATTCTTGTCGCACGAAGTACTATGGCTAGTGGTCAAAGTGCAGGTTTTCTAGTAGTTCTTGGAGGATCGATAGGTGTATTTGTACACGCTGCTTTGTCAGCATTGGGTTTATCCTTAATATTAGTCCAATCAGCACGAGCATTTGAGGTTGTGAAGCTACTGGGAGCAGCATATCTTATTTTTCTGGGTGTTCAGTCTATTTGGCGAGCTTTTTCTCAAAAAAATAACTCTGTAGTAAGTAATCAGATATTGGTAGACAAGAGAAAAACAAAATACACATCTCTCTTAGAAGGATTGTTAACTATCATTCTCAGTCCAGAGACAGCAGTATTTTATCTAGCGATACTGCCACAATTTATTGGCTATGGTGAATCTGTTTTCTTTAAATCGTTCTTGCTTGCAGCTATTCATGCAATGGTTAGAGTTGCTTGGTATTCAACACTGACAGTTTTTGTTGGGCGGATGATGACTGTATTTAACCGTCCGCGTATTCAAAAATGGTTTGAACTCTCAAGCGGAGCAGCGTTGGTCTTCTTTGGTTTTAAGGTGGCCACTGCAAAGCGGTGAAAAATAAATGATTCTGAGCCACAATCACAGCATAACTCAACTGTTAGCTTGCTGAGTTATCGATCCAGGTAGTGCGACAGTAATGCATTGCAAACACTGGAATCATCAAATGTGATCGACAAAACTTCCAATTTATTGATTGTGTTGGGCTTTACTCCGTGCAACCCAACCTACTAGAACGTCTAGACTTTTTTTGATTAATAATTAATTTGATGATTATTAGTCACTTTGAAATTAGCTAATGTTAAGGTGGACATTACCCATCCTGCCACTGCATCGAAAAGCAATCTCAAAATTTATACTGCATAATCATTTCTCCATCCTCATCCATATCACCAGTGTCTGTAAAGCCCATCTTTTCATAAAATTTTCCAGGACTTCCATCGCCAGTAACACAGCTTGTCAATAGCTCCTTTGCTCCAGGGCGTGTTTTGGCGTATTTTAGTACTAATTTCAAAGTGCGCTGTCCAAACCCATGCTTTTGGAAACGTGCATCAATCATAAATCGCCAAAGATAATAAGATGAGTTAACCTGGTCGTCTACCAGCATCACGAAACCAACTGGTACCTCATCAACATAAATGGCTCTAAACCAAGCAACCTCTGGATAAAAATGGGCTTGAGCAATAGATACAGCATTGGAAGCAACGAAATTTTCTTGTTCGCTGGTTACTTTCAAATCCAGGATGTTGTCGAGGTTTTCCTTAGTGATTTCCTGTAGTGTAACTATTGCACTTGATAATACCATTTCTCAAAACTATCTCAAAACTTCAGAAAATTAGCGAGAACTAGGCGAAAAACTACACTTTGACTTCGTAAGGTGGGTAGTATAGTTACTTGTAGTTACTTGGGCAAAAAGAATCTTGTCCTGCTACTTCTTTCTTCTACAGGTCGTTTTCGCCAACCGCTTAACTCCATGCAACCCAACTTAACATTAGTCCTTCCTTATTCTTTGTTCCTAGCTCTCCTTTTCTTACTCAAAGTGAGCCTTCGAGGAACTCTCTAATTTCTTTGTCTTTCAATTTGCAACAATCTCCAGATTCATCATTTGCTGATTCTGAGAGAACTTTTGCTACTAGAGAGTGACTTCGAGAACTTGCTTGTCTTAACTCTTTGACTTCTTCTTCTAAAGATTCGATACGATCTACTAATCTTCTGATAACTGCTGCTTCTGAGTCGGGTAAATTGCCATGTTCGAGGGGATTAACTTTTACTCCAGAACGATATACAATTCTCCCTGGAACGCCTACCACCGTACAATCAGAAGGTACATCCCTTAGCACTACTGAGCCAGCACCAATCCGCACTTCGTTACCGATCTGAATATTACCTAAGACTTTTGCACCACCACCAATAACTACGTTTTCGCCTAAAGTGGGATGGCGTTTTCCTGTTTCTTTTCCTGTACCGCCTAGAGTTACCCCCTGATAGATCAGACATTTATCACCGATAATCGCTGTCTCTCCAATCACTACTCCCATACCATGATCGATAAAGACACCCTGACCAATTTGCGCTCCTGGGTGGATTTCAATACCTGTAAAGAAACGAGCTAGATGGGATATAAAGCGAGGAACAAAGGGAATACCAATATTGTATAGCCAATGGGAAAAGCGATGAAAGGATAAAGCCTGTAACCCTGGATAGCAGAGTAATACCTCTAACCAATTACGGGCTGCTGGATCGCGCTCAAAGATAATACGAAAGTCGGCAATTAAGGAAGATAGCACTGATTTTGATGATTCAATTTACTTCATTGCTCATCTATTTTATCGTTATCTTGCCTTCTGACACATCTTTATTAGGTAGTATAATCCGTCATTAATTTCTATGGTTGAACAGATAAACGGTATGGCGATCGCTGATTGGGGGACATTGAACCTACCCAAATATGATAAGTTCCTGCTGACCAGTTACTATCTTGAATTACTGCATCTTGACTTTCGTTTTGACCCAATCCGCAGCGAATACTGTTTGTAGTTACGTCTTTAACTATTAAAGTAGTGTCACTTCCTCCACTATCGATTTGCAGAGTTAATTGAGCAAAATTACCTTTTAAAGTTATGATGTGGTCTGGTTGAGGATCGCCATAACCTAAACAAGGATTTCCATCGCGATCGCTATTAGTTATGGATGCTAAAGAATAAGCACCTCCTGTATTTCCTGTAACTATTCCCCCTGTTTCATTCGATCCCACTGCCAAAACTAAATCATTAAAATTTTTTTTCTGAGCTAAGGCTACCCCAGATATTGAACACACTAAGGTAGTCATCAAGAAGAAATACTTGAGATTTTTTGATTTAGTCATAGTTAGAATTTCTTTTAACAATATTCTGTAAAAGAAAAGTAGAGAAGCTAATTTTTTTATAACCATTAAACTTATCTTTAGTTTAGTAGATAAAATGACCTAACAATGCTTACGATAGAATTCTTTATGTCCTACAAATTTGATTTAAATCAATAATCTGTCTAATAAGGGATGAGGAACTTCGTTCAGGGATGAAGTATGAGGATTGAGGGATGAGGAAAGAATTTTCCTTACTTCTTATCCTTGAATCTCGATCCTTAATAAAGTCCTTCATCAGGAATGAGGACGGAGGACAGTCACAAGACAAGAAGTAACTTCGGCTGCCCACTAAAGAAAAACTATCAACATAGTGGTCTTATAAATTAATTAAAGTACGATTCGCTCACAAAGTACTATAGGTATCAGCCACCTTAACTAAAATTTTACCTAAATATGTCTATTTTTGTAATTATATTCTTGCTGCTGTTCGGCAATTGGCTACTTTCCGATCTCTTAGTATTTTTTCCTTTAAGTCTGATCGAAAGAATTAGTTCTTTAAGCTGGTTAGTAATGGCAATTTCTGCTCTTTTATTTTTGAGTTGGTGTTTAGGAGATGATTGATCTGGTTTTCCTTCCTTGAAGATAGATGGACTGGGAAAGAACCTAATTACCAATCCCTAATTCCTAATCACGGAGGCGAGACGCAGAAACCCTCCTCTCTTATTTAACCAGTTATAAGCTTTGTTTAATTCTTCCACTTTGTGCATAGTGGAATAAGGCACGCGTGGTGGGTTTAATTTCCCCACTATAACAGTCAAGCCTATAGCCTATAGCCTATAAGCAAGCGCGCTAATCGCGATCGCGATTTTAATGCCGAGATTCTCCCCTTAATAACTTCAATCTTTATCTCAAAAGATAGATTTGTTAGGCACAATGTAAACTTTTATTGTAGGATAAGACGCATAACGATATGTTTGATCACAATTCTTAATTAATACATAAGAGGTTTTATTTATGCCCTATACAACTGAAGAAGGCGGAAGACTTAACAACTTTGCTAGTGAGCCAGAGATGTACACAGCAGAGCCTCCCAGTGGTTCAGAAAAACGCAATTATCTCATTTTGGGTGTCTTGGGTGTTGCCCTAATTGGAGGTGTGATCGCAGTAGCGGTTTATGCTTCTGGTGCTGTGTAACAAGTTTGGATTGAGATGCCAAAGTAGTGAGGTGGGTATTTCCCACCCTTGGATATCTCTATTTTTTACTTTCAATTACCCATTGCTTAACAGTAGAGACAACTTCTTCTACAGGAATATCTTGAGATTCTTTGGTTGCTCTAGTTACTACTTCCAGTTTTCCTTCAGAAAGCGATCGCCCTGTAACAATACGATAGGGAATCCCGACTAATTCACTATCTTTGAATTTAGCACCTGCTCTTTCTTTACGATCATCTAAAAGAGTTTCTACCCCCGCTTCATTTAATTCTTGGTAAATTTTTTCTGCTACCGCCATTTTTTCTGCATCGTTGATATTAGGAACAACCACAATAGCATGGTAAGGTGCGATCGCAACAGGCCAAATAATACCGTTTTCATCGTGAGATTGTTCCACTGCTGCTTGAGCGATACGAGATACGCCGATACCATAACAACCCATCCACAGAGGCTCGCTTTTACCCTGTTCGTTGGTGTAGGTAGCTCCCATTGTTTGAGAATATTTGGTTCCTAATTGGAAAATGTGTCCTGCTTCGATACCCCTAGCAGATTGCAAAATTTGACTAGGATCGTTAATGCTTCTTTCTCCAGCTTTAGCGGTTCTGACATCTACTACTAGCTTGGGCAAAATAAATCGATCGCCCCAATTAGCACCTACTACGTGATACCCAGACTCATTAGCACCAGTAACAAAATTAGTTAACTCAACGGCGGTTTTATCTACCATACGGACAAACTGTGCCACAACATTATCTGTTATGGAAATATAATCATCCGCCAGATCGGGAGCAATATAACCTAAAGGCAAAGGCTTAGAACACCATTTTTGTTGTGCGCTCGTATCGGGTACTCGCAAAGAAATAATAGTTTGTGCTTTGTAATCTGGTGCTAGTTTGACTAACTCATTATATAGTTTTACTTCGTTAACATCTTGATCGCCACGAATACTCACTAAAATCAAAACCGTTATGCCATTATCGTAAACTGTTTCGTAAAGCACATTTTTGACGATCGCTGTAGGAGAACATTTAAAAGTTTCACTCAACTTAGCAATGGTATCGGTATTGGGAGTCTCTAATTTTTCATAGCTGGTAAATGTGGAAGCTACCGCATCGGTGGTTAGAGAAACCGCCTTTTCTACATTGGCTGCATAATCACCGTTTTCTGTGTAGAGAATTTCATCTTCTCCTGCATCCGCTAAAATCATAAATTCCTGCGAACCCGCACCCCCAATTGCTCCAGAATCCGCATCTACAGGGCGAAAATCTAAGCCACAGCGAGTAAAGATATTGTGATACGCCTGAGCCATATCTTGAAAGGTTTCTTTCAGCGATGCTTCGTCAGTATCAAAAGAATAAGCATCTTTCATAATAAATTCTCGTCCCCGCATCAAGCCAAAACGAGGGCGAATTTCATCGCGAAACTTAGTTTGTATCTGATATAAATTAATCGGCAGTTGACGATAAGAACGAATCATATCTCTAGCGATCGCTGTAATTACTTCTTCATGGGTAGGCCCTAAACCTGACTGTCTATCCTGACGATCTATCAGCGAAAACATGATTCCTTCTGCTTTAGTGTAGGTATCCCAACGCCCCGATTCTTGCCACAATTCTGCTGGTTGTAATTGGGGTAATAAACATTCTTGCGCTCCCGTTTTGTTCATTTCTTCACGAACAATTTGAGACACTTTTTGCAATACTCGCCACATTAGAGGCAGATAAGCATAAATACCGCTACCAATTCTGCGAATATAGCCAGCACGAACTAATAGCTTATGACTGGGGATTTCGGCATCTGCTGGATCTTCCCTTAAAGTCACAAATAACATTTTAGATAAGCGCATTATTAATTTTTCCCTTTTTACAATCAGAGATTCATTATCCTACAAATTAAGGAACAAGGAACGAGGAAGAGGAGCAAAGAACAAATGGTAAATATGGTTGTAAGGCTTGCACTCTAGACAGTAAAGATCTTTTAATAATTGTTCAATTACTAATAATCTATAAAATTCTAGAAGTATAGATCTATGATATGGAAAAATAAAGACTCGGATCGGCTACTATACAGCCCCCAGATTAAGTCTTTAGGCAAAATTATTCCATCACCTATTTTAACTATTGCCTACTTTCACGCCTGTAATTCAATTTCCCTACTTTACCTATTTGCCACATTTTTTAACCAACCAACCATTATGAAATTTATCGATCGCTTTGGCTTATTCTCTGGTTTATTTTTCAGTAGTATTATTGTTCTTCCTAGTTCGGCACAGATTACCGTAGATGGCACAACATCTACTGATGTCAGTCCCACAGAAACAGGCGTTCAGATTGATAATGGCGATCGCAATAGCGGTAATTTATTTCATAGCTTTGGTGAATTTTCTGTTCCTACAGGAACTGAAGCTTTTTTCAATAATGCCAACGATATCGTTAATATTTTTTCTCGCGTTACAGGAGGGAACATATCTAATATAGACGGCATTTTAAGAGCTAATGGTGCAGCTAATTTGTTTTTAATTAATCCTGCGGGGATTGTTTTTGGCGAAAATGCTAGTTTACAGCTAGGCGGTTCATTTTATGGCAGCACTGCCGATAGTATTATCTTTCCCGATGGTGAATTTAGTGCCACAGACTTAGAAAATCCCCCTTTAATTACGATTAATGCACCCATTGGTTTAGGCTTTCGCGAGGAACCAGGAGATATTGTTCATCGCTCGGCTGCTAATGGTTTTGGTTTATTTGTTAATGAAGGAAACACATTGGCTTTAATTGGGGGGAATGTAAACTTAGAAAATGGCTCAATTACCTTTGCCCCAGGAGGAACAGTTGAATTAGGGGGGTTAGCTGCAACAGGAACAATTGATATTACTGAAGATGGTAGTTTGAGTTTTCCTAATGATGTGGCTAAAGGAAATGTTTCTATTAGCGATTCTTCTCTCATTGCGGTGTTTCTCTTAGGAGAAAGCGATCTCGATCTTGATACAGGAGATATTAAGATTACTGCTAATTCTTTAGCCATTAATAATGGTGCTACGTTACTTGCCAATACTTTAGGACAAGGTAATGGCGGAGAAATTAACATCACTACTGGTTCTTTAACTCTCAGTAATGGAGCTACTTTAAGGGCTATTACATCAGGACAAGGCAATGCAGGAAATGTCACCATCAACGCGACAGAAAACATGACTCTTGATGGTCAAAATGAATCGGTAGGAATCTTTACAGGAGTGCTTGATGAGGCAATTGGTAATGGGGGAGAAATTAACGTTACTACTGGTTCTTTAACTCTCAGTAATGGAGCTACTTTAAATGCTGTTACATCAGGACAAGGTAATGCAGGAAATGTAGTTGTTAATGCCAGAGAAAATATTTCTTTCGATAGTCAAGGAAGCAATAGTAATAATGGTATTTTTAGCTTTACTGATTCTGCTGTTACTGGTAAATCGGGCAATGTTGAAATTAATGCCAATTCTATAACTTTAGATAATGGTTCGGAAATTAATATTGATAGTGTGAATGAAGTAGGGGATATCTCTATAAACGCCATAGAAATAGTTTCTTTATCTAATGGTTCATCTATTCTTGCCAGAGGAGCAGATCGAGGTTCAATTAATATCGAAGCCGAAAACTTAGAACTAACTGCGGGTAGTGATATATTTGCTGGTATTGCTAGTAATTCTGGTTTCGCAGAGGCTCAAGCAGGAGATATTACAATTAGCCTGACAGAAGATTTAACAATTGATAGTCTTGACCGTGAAATCATAACCAACATTACTAATCAAAACTTCGGTACAGGTAACGCAGGTAATATCGGGATCGATGCGCGCAATATCTTTTTATCTAATAGTGGTCAAATAAGTAGCTTAAGTTCTGGACAAGGAAACACGGGCAATATAACTTTAAATGCGACAGGTGATATTGTTGTGGATGGCGCGAATTCTGATTTTGTTAGCCAAATATCTTTAGTTATTGGTGAAGAAGGAATAGGAAACATAGGAGATATTGACATTCAAGCTCAAAATTTGACTATAACTAATGGAGGTGAAATTAGGCAGGGCGTTTTAGGTGCAGCTGGCAATAGTGGTGATATTAATCTCAAAATTGCCGATACAATTTTGGTCGATGGTTTTGCAGAAGTATTACTTAGCGAAGATGAAGCAATAGTAGACACTTTACCTTTAACCCCTTTCTTCCGCAGTTCAATCGGTAGCCTTCTGGGAAATAACAGTATTGGTGATTCGGGAGATATTAACATTAATACCAAAAATCTTTTTTTATCTCGTAACGGAAGCATTTTTACTTCTCCTCTCGGACAAGGCGACGCTGGTGATGTAAACATTAATGCTGAAGTAATTACTATTGGTGAACAGGGAAATACAAGCATTGCTCCTAGTAATATTCTTAATGGAGCCGTAAGTGGTATTCTCGATCCATCAATAGAAGGCAATGCAGGAAATGTAACTATTAACACTAATTCTTTATCTATTAGTGATGGTGGTGACATAAATACCAGTATTACTGGTGTTGGCAAAGGTGGAGATATCAAAATTACTGCTACGGAATTTGTGTCTGTAAATGGAACTGGTATCCTTAATGGTGAAGAATTTCCTAGCGAAATTACGGCTAGTACCGCGCCAGATAGTACTGGTGATGGAGGTAATATAGACATTATCACTCCAAAATTGTCTGTAACTAATTTTGCTGAAATCCGTTCTCAAGCACGTGGAGAAGGTAATGCTGGTTTTATTAACATTACTGCAAATGATTCACTTACATTAGCCAATACTGGTGTAATTAGGGCTGAGGTAAGACCAGGAGCTACAGGAAATGGTGGCAGTATTAGTATTGAGACAAACAACTTAAATTTAAGAGATGGCTCTTTAATTGGGGTTGATGTTCTAGAGGAAGCAATTGGAAATGGCGGAAATATCATAGTAGAAACTGAAACTTTAACTCTTAGCGAAGGCTCACAAATTTCTGCTACTACTTCTGGTAATGGAAATGCTGGTTCTTTAACTATTAATGCTACTGAGTCAATCAATCTTAGTGGTACTCAAGAACAATCTCGTGGTGGTTTTTTTGCTGGTGCTTTTATAGATAATGGCAAAGGAGGAGATATCTTTGTTTCTACAGGAGAACTAACTATTAGTGATGGTGCAACTATTACTGTGAGTAACTTTTCTAGTTTGGGTTTTCTCGAACCAGGAACAGGAGAATCAGGAAACCTAAGAGTTGAAGCTGATTCTGTTACTTTAGACAACGATGCCAGAATTGATGCTGCGACTCAATCGGGTAATGGAGGGAATATCACTTTTGAAGTGGCAGAGAATCTAACCTTACGGAACAATAGCCTCATTTCTGCGAGAGCTTTCAATCGAGCTAATGGTGGCAACATCAACATTGATGCCGAGTTGATCATTGCTTTCCCCAATCAAAATAACGATATTATCGCTAACGCACAACAGGGAAGAGGGGGCAATATTAACATTACTGTGGAATCTTTATTCGGTATCGAAGAACGTCCTTTAAATCCCGTGACTAATGATATCAATGCTAGCTCTGACTTTGGCTTAGATGGCACGGTTTTTATTAACACTCTCGATACTAACTCTCTCCGTGGAACAGCAGAATTGCCAGTTAAGATAGTGGCTTCTGAGGTAGTTACTTCTGATGCTTGTAGTGCATCCCAAACAGAAGACACATCTGGCTTAGCAGTTCGAGGAAAAGGAGGCGTACCACCGCAACCCACTGAACCTTTTGAGGGAGAAGTTGTGATTGTTGGGGAACAAACTTCCATTGGCAATTCTAATGTAGAAAGCAACCAATTAGCTAATCGAGAATCATCTCAATCGAGAGAAAATTCTGACAACCCTAATTTTATTCCCTCTCATATTAAACCTGTGGCAACTACAGAGGCTGGAGAAAAATTGTATTTAGCCAGAGGCGTTATTAAGCAAGATGATGGCACAATAATTTTAACGGCTTATCCTACTACTTCTAATAATTCTCGCGATGCCATTAATTCTGGAAACTGTCAATGAAGTGATGAGGACTGGCTTAGAAGGATAGTTAATAATTTTTGGATTGCTGATTGTTGAGAAATAATGATGAGAGATTGGGTATAAACAAGGTTGCCCTTAACTTTCTTCAATATTATTAATTTTTCAGTTATCAGTAGAGTCTCAGAAGCAAAAATATGTAAGATGAAAAAGATTTAAACTTTTTAAATTGGTATTCGAGTTTAATAGTTAATCTATAGTCGTTCCAATTAATTTCCTTACATTAAGTTTAATGGTTCGAGGGAACAGGGAACAGGGAACAGTCAAGTATAAGATTTTTATTTGGAATCACTATAATTGAATTTTCTGTTATTTTTGCTTTATTTTTACTTTGACCAATTGCGATGAAATTTCTGACTTATTTGTTTCCTGGTTTACTTTTCAGTAGTATTATTGTTCTTCCTAGTTCGGCACAGATTACCGTAGATGGTACAACATCTACTGATGTCAGTCCCACAGAAACAGGTGTTCAGATTGATAATGGCGATCGCAATAGCGGTAATTTATTTCATAGCTTTGGTGAATTTTCTGTTCCTACAGGAACTGAAGCCTTTTTTAATAATGCCAACGAGATCGTTAATATTTTTTCTCGCGTTACTGGAGGAAACATATCTAATATAGACGGCATTTTAAGAGCTAATGGTGCAGCTAATTTGTTTTTAATTAATCCTGCGGGGATTGTTTTTGGCGAAAATGCCAGTTTGCAGCTTGGGGGTTCATTTTATGGCAGCACCGCCGATAGTATCATCTTTCCCGATGGGGAATTTAGTGCGACAGACTTAGAAAATCCCCCTTTAATTACGATTAATGCACCCATTGGCTTAGGCTTTCGCGATCAACCTGCGGAGATTACTGTCAGAGGCAATGGTAACGGTTTAAGATTTACTGATAGTGAAGTAATTGATACTCAAGATGCTTTACGGGTAAATTCTGAGGCTACTATCGGTTTAATTGGCGGAAATCTTTTCTTAGAAAATGCAACTATTAAAACCGCAGGCGGAAGCATTGAACTTGGCAGTGTTGCAGGGGGAACAGTGGACTTAGTTGAAACAGCAAGAGGTTTTACCTTTGATTATTCTGCTGTGGAAAACTTTGGCGATATTTCTTTAACAGGAACAAGTATTGTTGATGCTAGTGGTTTGAGTAGCGGAGCAATTAACGTTACAGGTAATAATATTGCTATTACTGGTGTATCGGGATTGATTTCCCATACTTTAGGCTCAAACCCTGGGGAAGATATCAATGTGTTTGCTGCTGAATCTTTAACTATTACTGGAGTAGAAAACGAGCTTAATTTTAATAGTGCCATTGTTAGTCAAGTATTTCCCAGTGGAACAGCAGATGCAGGAGATATTAACATTGAAACTGGTAGTTTAGTATTAGGCGATCGCTCAGTTATTAGTACTTTTCTTTTAGGACAAGGCAGGGCAGGAAATATTAGTATCGAAGCTACAGAAAGGGTAATTCTTGAGAGTCAGGGAAATACAAGTGCGATCGTATCTGGTATAAATTCTGGTGCAATTGGTAATGGTGGAGAAATTAGTATTACAACAGGCTTTTTAACTCTGCTTGACGGAGCAAGATTAAATGCTAGTACTTCTGGTCAAGGTCAAGCAGGAGATATTACAATTGATGTCGATTCATTTACTGCTAATAATGCCTCTTTGTTTGCCAACAGTGTGACTCAAAATAGCGCGGGAAATGTAACTATCAATGCAAGAGATACCGTTACTTTAAATAATGATTCTTCTATTTTTGCTCCAGGAGCAGATCGAGGCTCGATAACTATTGAAGCTAGAAACTTAGAAATAACCTCTGGTAGTAGGTTGAATGCTGGTATTTTTGCGAATTCTGGTTCGGCAGAAGCTCAAGCAGGAGACATCATTATTAATCTCACCGAAGATTTATTAATTGATACTGCTGGTAGTCAAGAATTAACCTTTATTACTAATGATAATTTTGGAACTGGAAATGCAGGAAATATCGAGATTAATGCTCGCAATATCTCTTTGCTCAATGGTAGCAATATAACTAGCAACAGTTTGGGACAAGGAAACATTGGTAATATAACCTTAAATGCTACAGGTGACATTGTTGTAGATGGAGAAAATGATACTAACTTAAGTCAAGTTAATCAATTTGTAGCTGCCGAATCTACTGGCAATGTGGGTAGCATTAATCTACAAGCCCAAAATCTTACTCTGACTAATGGTGGTCGAATTGGTAGTGGAGTTGCGGGAACAGCTAATAGTGGGAATATCAATGTAAGTGTTGCAGACACAATTATAATTGATAGTTTTGCCGAATTAACTCGAAGTGATGGCACAACTAGCTTTTTGCCTAGTGAAATTGACAGTATTGTCGGTGATTCTGGTAATGGTAATTCAGGTGATATCAACATTAGTACCAACAATCTTCTTTTGTCCCGTAACGGACAAATCAACAGTACGATTTTTAGTCAAGGTAATGCTGGAAATATCAGTATTGATGCCAATGTTATTACTATGGGCGAACCAGGAAATTTAATGGTTGCTCCTAGTAATATTAGAAGCGTAGTATTTAATTCAGATAGCATACCCACAGACGTTGATATTGAACCTAATGAGATTAGGGCAGGAGATATTACAATTAACACTGGTTCTTTATCCATTACTGATGGAGCGGATATTAATGCAGGAATTAGCTCCGATAGTGTTGGCAATGGTGGCAACATTAATATTAATGCTACGGAAAGTATTTTTATGAACGGAACAGGAATAATTATTGATAGAGAAACACTTGATGAATTAGAAGTAGCTAGTAACATTAATAGTGATATTTTTCCAGGGGGCATGGGGAATACTGGAAACTTAACAATTAATACACCACAATTATCTTTAACTAATCGCGCTTTTATCTCCGCAGATGTCCGAGGAACAGGAGATAGTGGCAACATAGAAGTTAATAGCGAACAACTATCTTTAACTAATCGCACTTTTATCTCCGCAACTATTTTTGAAGGAGGACAGGGGACAGCAGGTTCTCTGGATATTAGTGCTACTGACTCTGTAGAATTATTAGACGATAGCTCGATCGTTGCCAATATTGCTGAAGGTGGAGAAGGCAGTGGTGGCAACTTATTTTTAGAAACAAGAAATCTGTTAGCTACCGATGGTTCGCAGATTGGCACTTCTACCTTTGGAGAAGGAAATGCAGGTTCAACGACTATACGTGTAACCGATACTATTGAATTAATTGGACTATCAGAAACTGGACGTAGTGGTTTGTTTGCTAGTGCCCTTGTAGAAGATGGCACAGGTGGAGATATTGTTGTTTCTACAGGAGAACTAATTATTAGTGATGGTGCAACTATCACAGTTAGTAACTTTTCTGGTTTGGGTTTAAGAGAACCAGGAACAGGGGAAGCAGGAAACCTAAGAGTTGAGGCTAATTCCATTACTTTAGACAACGATGCTGTAATTGATGCAGCTACTCAATCGGGTAATGGAGGAAATATTACTTTTGAAGTGGCAGAGAATCTAACCTTACGGAACAATAGCCTCATTTCTGCGAGAGCTTTCAATCAAGCTAATGGAGGAAATATCAATATTGATGCCGAGTTGATCCTTGCTTTCCCCAATCAAAATAACGATATTATTGCTAACGCACAACAGGGAAGAGGGGGCAATATTAACATTACTGTGGAATCTTTATTCGGTATCGAAGAACGTCCTTTAAATTCCGTTACTAATGATATTAATGCTAGCTCGGACTTTGGCTTAGATGGCACGGTTTTTATTAACACTCTCGATACTAACTCTCTCCGTGGAACAGCAGAATTGCCAGTTAAAATAGTAACTTCTGAGGTAGTTACTTCTGATGCTTGTACTGCATCCCAAACAGAGGAAACATCTGGTTTAGCAGTTCGAGGAAAAGGAGGCGTACCAGCCCAACCCACTGAACCTTTTGAGGGAGAAGTGGTGATTATTGGGGAACAAACTTCCATTGGCAATTCTGATGGAGAACACAACCAATTAGCTAATCGAGAATTATCTCAATCGAGAGAAAATTCTGACAACCCTAATTTTATTCCACCTCATATTCAACCTGTGGCAACTACAGAGGCTGGAGAAAAATTGTATTTAGCCAGAGGTGTTATTAAGCAAGATGATGGTACAGTAATTTTAACGGCTTATCCGACTACTTCTCATAATTCTCGCGATGCCATTAATTCTGGAAACTGTCAATGAAGGGATGAACCGTAAGGTATAGTGATTCCAAATAGAAACCGAACGATTTTTAGTAGCGAGTAGCAAGTAGCAAATAGGGAGTAGTGTTTAAAGATACAGCCTACTGCATTTTATTCTAGGACATGAAATATAAGGGAATTTTAATTAATTAATTATAGTAGGGTGGGCAATGCCCACCTTACTGCAATTTTGTGTATAGCACTACGGACTTACATTAGGACACTTATTACTTAATGACGAGTTACTTATTACTTCCTCGCAATCAAATAAACTTGTCCTAATACAACAATGGCAACGGCTATAACTACTCATAGCACGTTATGCCTTTATATTATGGTTTCTAAAAAATTAAGATGAGAGCCAGATTGCGATCGCAATTTTTGGGGAGAACCTTCTAGTTTTAACGAACCATCTTCGATAAAAATAATCCAGTCTGCACGGTTGATGACGCTGGGACGATGGGTAATGGTAATGGTGGTTTTACCTCGGCGATAAGTAAGCAATCTTTCTAGCACTTGAGCTTCGCTTACGGGGTCTAATGCTCCTGTGGACTCGTCTAAAATGAGAATTGGCGGATCGCTGACAATGGCTCTTGCTATTGCTAATCTTTGTCTTTGCCCTCCAGACATATTAGTACCAAACTCTCCTAACACTGTATGGTAGCCATCGGGTAAGCGATTGATAAACTCATCTGCACCAGTAATTTGACAGGCTGTTACTACCTGCTCAAAACTGATATGGGGATAGCTCAAACGAAAGTTATCGAAAATAGAACGACTCCAAAAGTGCGCCTCTTGGGGAATCAAAACTATTTGCCGACGCAAACATTCTAAAGCTAAATCAGGTTGGTGATATTTGCCATAACGAATACTACCAGAATCGATCTGATAGAGATTGGCAATGATTTTCGCTACAGTACTTTTACCACAGCCCGACTGTCCGATTAATGCGGTAAACTTACCCCCTGGTATTCTCACAGAAAAGTCTTCTAATAAATCCACCCTCCCTGGATAGTGAAAGTTAAGCTTGTGGCAAACAATATTCGCCGTTGCATCAAGATCTGCCCAAGGTTTTTGTATCTTGCTGGTTTCTGGAGTAGAGTCAATAACCTCATCAAGACGTTGAATCGCTGTTTGAGCTACCGCAAATTCATCCACAAAACCGATGATAGTGGCAATCAAGCCAATAAAATTAGCATTCATGCTGTTAAATGCCATCAATTGACCAATACTAAGGTTTTGAGCAATTACCAAACTACCACCATACCAAAGTAAAACCACCGAACTAATTGACGAAATAAATTGGGAAATTAAACCATTGGCGATTACAATTTGATTGGTGCGAA
>NZ_LR213794.1 GCF_900659865.1 Hyella patelloides LEGE 07179 | reverse complement strand
CATTTATTCGTTTGGAAAAAATGCGTTCAAATAGCTCAATTTCTAATTGGTATCAATTGCAAAGGAATCTATTCACTTTAGTAATTCGCGAATACATTTTAAGTAATCTTACAGATACTTTTGCCGTTTAGCATCCATGACAGTGATTTTTTGTCAATGCGTAAGTTCTAAGTTCTTTATTGAGAGAAAAATACAATCCACTGTTCATCATTCTTACTCAAGTGTTGCCCAAAAAGCGATCTCTAAAACCCTAAACAATTTTGGTAATCACCCATAAGAAACCTCAAAAATGAAAAATTTCTCACACAGGTTTCATATCTCTTTCATTGGCATCGACGAATCTATAACGTAAGGAGTAATTAAACATACTATAAAAAATAAAGAGTAACAATATGAAAATTTTAATTACTGGGGTGGCTGGCTTTATTGGCTATCACTTGACACAAAGATTATTAGCAGAAGGCAATCAAGTATACGGCGTTGATAACCTCAATAATTACTATGATATTACTCTTAAACAAGCTCGTTTAGAGCAACTGCTACCACAAACAAGATTTACCTTTGATTATTTAGATATCAGCGATCGCTCTTTAGTTAGCCAATTATTTGAGCAAAACCAGTTTGATTGCGTGGTTAATTTAGCAGCCCAAGCGGGAGTTCGTTATTCGCTACAAAATCCCCATGCTTATGTAGATAGCAACTTAGTAGGCTTTACCAATATTTTGGAAGGATGTCGTCATAGTCAAGTAAAACACCTAGTATTTGCTTCTTCTAGTTCGGTATATGGTGCTAATACTAAAGTTCCTTTTGCTGTTACCGATAACGTGGATCGTCCTGTTTCCCTTTATGCAGCGACCAAAAAAGCTAACGAATTAATGGCTCATTCTTACAGTCATTTATATGATATTCCGATGACTGGCTTACGCTTCTTTACAGTGTATGGTGAGTGGGGAAGACCAGATATGGCTTACTTTAAATTTGTAAAAGCGATCGCCGAAGATCGACCCATTGATGTCTATAATTATGGCAAAATGCAGCGCGACTTTACTTACATTGATGATATTGTCGAAGGTATCGTGAGAGTTATTGTCCGTATTCCTCAAGGTACATCGCAGCAACCTCCTTATAAGATTTATAACATCGGTAATAACAACCCTGTAGAGTTAGGAGAATTTATTACCACTATCGAAAATATCATGGGTAAAGCAGCACAGAAAAAAATGTTACCCATGCAGCCAGGAGATGTGGTTACTACCTATGCAGATGTCGATGATTTGATGGCAGATGTGGGTTTTCAACCAGTTACCTCGATCTCTGAGGGGTTAGAAAAGTTTGTCAACTGGTATCAAGAATATTACATTGGAAAGTTATCATCGATCGGCAAAAATTCACCAGCGATCTCTTATAAGTAAACACCTTATTAGTGACTGCTAGCAACTAATTACTAACCGCCAACCACCAACCACATTATCCCGCTTGATACTATCCCATTTATACGAAGATGCGATGGGTAAAAGTCCCGTTTAGTTTGGGACGAAGATAGGACGGGACTAACTACCAAACATTAAAACAATGAATAATTATTCCACACCCTCCACCAAAATAATCCTCGTCCGTCATGGACGTAGCACTTATAACGAACAGGGAAGATATCAAGGTAGTAGTGATAAATCTGTATTAACAGAAAAAGGCTCAAAAGCTGCTTTTCAGACAGGGTTAGCTTTAAAAAATTATCAATTTGATGCTATTTATAGCAGTCCATTAAAACGGGTACAACAAACCACTCAAGAAATTACTAAAGCCTTAAAAACCTTCCATAATAATTTACCAGCCGTAACCATTGATCGCCGACTAAAAGAAGTAAAAATGGGAGCTTGGGAAGGTTTACCCTATGCTTATGTCAAAGAACATTTTTCTCAAGAATATGCTTGCTGGAAACAAACCCCCCATCTATTGGCTTTGGCTTCAGAAGACGATCCAGAACAGCAGTTTTATCCTTTAAAAGACCTGTATCAACAAGCAAAGTTATTATTAACTGATATTATTACTAAACATCGCGGTCAAACAGTCTTAATAGTGGCTCATGGTGGCACAAATCGCGCTTTAATTAGCACTGGAATCGGTTTATCTTCTGAAAAATATCAAAGTTTACAGCAATCCAACTGCGGAATTAGCTGTTTAGAGTTTCCTGATGATGGTAGTTTACAGGGTGAATTAAAATGGCTCAATGTAACTAATCATTTGGGAGAATATTTACCAAAACTCAAAGAAGGAAAAACAGGTTTGCGCTGGCTATTAGTATCGAACAAAGTTCAAGAAGATTATCATTTGCAACAATATTTAGAGCCAGAATCGATTAATTTAGTAGTCAGCGATCGCAATCATGATTCTCAGAAATTAGCTAATACCTGTAAACAACAATTGTCTCAAGCTTTACGTCTTTCTATTAATCATCATAATTTTCTCGATTTTTGGCATCATAATATGGTAAAAAAACAACAAGAATTAGCCAGTAAAATATCCTCTAATTTAATTACAGGTTTAATTGTTGCCGAAGAATCTTTATTAGAAAGTATTGCAGAAAAACTTTTTCAAACTAAATTAAACTTGAGTAGTAATAATAGTTTTAGTGTTATTCACTATCCCTCAATGAATCATCATCCCATATTACAGGGACTATTACCAATAGCTTTGTCTGTTGACTATTAGCTTTTACTTCAGAAAATTACAATCTATAATCTACAATTATTTGGATTTAACTCAAATTAATTAGCATATTTAATTAATCAAAAATTGAACAATATACCGTTATCAACAAAAATAGTAGAATAGTACTTCAATAGTCAGGTCAGATGGCGTAAATATTAACGATGCAGGAGAAGTTTTAAACCCTTAATGCGATCGAAATGTTCTGAGGTTTCCTCAGAACATTTCGTGTTCAATTAGTTCAATTAATAGTGAAAGAGCAAAAATTCATTATTAATTTAACCGATCGGGTAATAACTGACTTTAGTACACTCTAGGGACAAAATTCTGTATCTCAATAGGAGGACGTTCGTACTCAATATTCGTTTGTCTGGGGGGTAAATTGATGGGTTCGGGAGTTAAATCTTCATAAGGAATAATGCTCAAAAGATGTTTAATACAGTTGAGACGCGCCCGTTTTTTATCATCTGCATCAACTACGTGCCAAGGGGATTCAGGGATGTCAGTGGCAGCAAACATATCATCTTTAGCTTTAGAATAGTCCATCCAGCGAACTCGCGATTCTAAATCCATAGGACTTAATTTCCATCGCTTAGTAGGATCGTCAATTCGTGCTTGGAAACGCCGTTCTTGTTCATCATCGCTGACAGAGAACCAATATTTAATTAAAATAATTCCCGATCGCTGAATCATAAATTCAAACTGCGGACAAGAATGTAAAAACTCATTGTATTGTTCGTAGGTACAAAAGCCCATCACTTTCTCGACACCAGCACGATTGTACCAACTGCGATCGAATAACATCATCTCTCCTGCTGCGGGAAGATGTGCCACATATCTCTGGAAATACCATTGAGTTTTTTGGCGATCGCTTGGAGTTCCCAAAGCAACAACTCGACAAATACGAGGATTAAGGCATTCACTAATGCGTTTAATTGCACCTCCTTTACCCGCAGCATCTCTTCCTTCAAAAATAATTGCAACTTTTAAACCTTGGTGCTTAATCCATTCTTGCAATTTAATTAGCTCAATCTGTAACTTAGCTAGTTCTTTTTCGTACTTTTTCTTACTAAGTTTTTTCTTTTTGTTGGGTTTTTTCTTTTTTTTCTGATTTTTGTTTTTCTTGACTTTTAATTTAAGATTTGATTCTGAATTATGTTCCTCGCTAGAATTTGAAGCCATTTCATTATCATTATTGTTATTATTTACATGATCTGAATTATTTATTCCATCTTCCAACATACTTTATCATCCTATTTAGTACAATTTTAGCTACTCAATAATAATTAGCCTCATCCAATTATTAAAGTATTTATCTTCTATTATTTCATTCTTTACTTCATTTTTGTACAGTAAAATTCAACAAAAATCTTCTGATGATAAATATATAACTATCGTTATATAGTAAAAAATTACATGACATAAAATCAAAAAAATCTTGGTGTTGTTTAATACTTAAAATTCTATTTTATGAAAAGTTGCTTGTATTAGATACAAAAATTATATTTTTTTAAATATATCTATTAAGTAAAATAACATTTCTGATAATTTTGGCTCTTCCGATTTGACTATGCTAAAAAAAGGCGATCGCAATTTAGCTTTGCCAAATAAGAGAAAGCTAGTTAAAGTAATTCGGCGATCGCGAAAGTGTCAACCAAAAGCCGATCTCAATTCTGAAAACTCCTGACATCGGGTTGTATTTTACTACTACACTCAGTATTCAGTTACTTTTGAGCGTGGGAGATGCTCTGAGTTTAAGAGCATATCTAACCACGCTGTTGAGAATTTCTATAAAATTCAGTCTTAGTAGAATTAAGATTTTTAATTGTTTGAATTTTGAAGTGTAGAAATCAAAAAAATACAAATGTCAGAGTTTAATATTGAAGTCAACTTTACCGACGGAAATTTAACTGTTTCTCAGCAAGCAGTTTTTGCCGATGCAGCAGAACGTTGGAGTGAAATTATTGTCGAAGATTTACCTGATGTAGGACAAATAGACGATTTATTAATTGATGCTAGTGCCCCTTTTATCGATGGGAATGGCGGTATACTTGGACAAGCAGGACCTACAGCAATTCGGCGGTTCGGTTCTTCATTGCCTTACAGGGGGGTAATGTAGTTTGATTCGGCAGACGTGAATAGTCTTGAGGCAAATGGTAATCTTGATGAGACAATTTTGCACGAGATGGGTCATGTTCTCGGCATTGGCACACTATGGTCTCGTTCTGGTTTATTAGTAGGTGCGGGTGGTGCAAATCCTCGGTTTACAGGTGCAGAAGCAACAGCGGAATATAATCGTATATTTGGAGTCAATGAATCATCAGTTCCTGTAGAAAATACGGGCGGGCCAGGAACTAGGGATGGACATTGGCGAGAATCAGTGTTTGGCGAAGAGTTGATGACAGGCTTTTTAGATGGTAGTCTGCCACTAAGCCGAGTTACGGCAGCCTCTTTGGGAGATATTGGCTATGAAGTTGATTTAGATGCAGCAGATAGCTTTGTTCCTTCTGGGATAGATTTTGCAAGTGATAGCTCGGCAGCAATTGTGTGATCGATAAGCGTTGGTTGTGTTTCTGATTTCGGTATTGCTGAATGGGAAGTCGATTGATGAATTTAAAAGCTGGAAAATTCGTCACAGATTTGCTTTAATTTCAAGAATGCCAATTCAAATCTATAGCTGAACTTGTATAAATTACCTCAATCAAGTTGAACCAACTAATTTATAATCTTCAATCGAAGTGCGACCAAGATACACTCCACAGTTGTAGATAAAAATCAGGGAATTTGACCATGTCTATAAAGAGTAAATGTTTCAATAATCGTGCTTAGGTGCTTATTTTATTGTTCTGGGTTCTGTTGACTCGGTGACTCTGACTCGGTGACGGGCGTGACTTCTGATTTATTTAATTCCCCAAGCAGTAACTACTAAACAACTCCACCCAAGTAAAAAAGCGACTCCCCCCAAAGGAGTAATTGCACCCAGCCATTTAATACCACTTAGACTTAGAGCGTATAAACTACCTGAAAATAAAGCAATTCCTGTTATAAAGGCAAAGCCAGCCACGTTTAAAAGAGTAGATATTGTTTCTAAACGAGTTATTAATAAAGCTACCAAAACGAGAGCTAAGGCGTGATACATCTGATATTTAGTACCCGTTTCCCAAATATCTAAAGCCTTGGGAGTTAATTTATTTTGCAGTGCGTGACTGGCAAATGCACCAAAAGCCACAGATAAAGCACCAAAGATTGAACCGATAGTTAGGAAGATTTTAATCATAATTTTTTAAATGTTTAAATGAAAAGAGAAGAGAAAAAAGAAAGAGTAGAGGGAGCAAGGGAAGCGGAGAGAGTTTGAGGAATAATAAATGACAATCAACAAGTAGCAAACAGTAAGTAGATATTAACTAAGTCAGAGGAAGCTCTGTAGTTTTATTTATCCAAGAGATGGGAATGGCGGAGTCTCTTTAACCATCAACAAAGAGCAACAAGCAACGAGCAACGAACCATATCATCACGTTTATACCCCAATGCGATGGGTACAAGTCCCATTTAGTTTGGGACTTGACGGGACTAAACATTAACCATTAACCACTAACTATTTATCAGATGCTAGCTTATCTGCCCAGCGAGTAGTTTCTGGTAGTCGATACTTGGTTAAACATTTCATTACATAATCTTTGGCTGTTGGCAAACTAATTTTGTGTCCGATAGAAACATAAATCGGTCTGACATTAGTACGAGAGCGTAAGACTAAACCGACAGTTTCATCTTTATCTATTAGAGGTTGCCAACTACCTTTTTCTGATGGTAATTCTTCGTGTTCACCAATAAACAAAGACTTAGCTACGCCAATAGTGGGTAAATTTAGTAAAACACCTAAATGACAGGCTAAACCAAACCTGCGAGGGTGCGCTAAACCTTGACCATCACAGAGAATTAAATCAGGAGTAATTTTTAGTTGTTTAAGTGCTTCTAATATGGCGGGAATTTCTCTAAAAGACAGATAGCCAGGAATGTAAGGGAATGTTGTGGGTATTTGAGAGATCGCTTTTTCGACTAATTCTAACTGAGGAAAACTTAAAACAGCTACCGCAGCTTGGGTAATTTGATAGTTGTCTTGAAAACCGACATCAACCCCTGCTACATATTGCACTGTTTTCAATTCATCTTGCGTAATAACTCGATCTTTGAGTTGTTCTTGAATTAATTTAGCTTCTGCTGTATTGGTTGCCCAATTATCCATTAAATTTATTTTCATCCTTGTACTATATCTAGTTTAAAGACAAGAAATTAGTTAGTGATTAGTGGGTAAAGACGTGACGGTGTTTAGTCCCGTCAAGCCTGATAATATGGTTCGTTGCTCATTATTGATAGTTAGATGATTAATATCTACTTACTGCTTGCTACCTGCTATTTCTGCTATCACAATTTCTGATTTCATCCCTAAGATGTTAATTTAATGTGTTTTTTGGGTACTTTAATTTACATGACTTGCTGTGTCTAATCTCTCTAGAGCTAAAACTGTTTTCCCGTGGAACAAGCAAAAATCCTCGTTGTTGATGATAGTCCCCACAATTTAGAATTACTTTCTACGATATTTGAAGAACAAAATTATGAAGTGCGTTGTGTTACCAGTGGCAAAATTGCCTTAAAAATAGCCCGATCCCAATGGGCAGAACTTATTTTACTAGATATTCAGATGCCTGAGATGAATGGCTATGAAGTTTGTCAGCAGTTAAAAGTAGAAGAAAACACTAAAGATATTCCTGTTATTTTTTTGAGTGCTTTGGATGGTGCTTTAGATAAAGTTAGAGCTTTCCAAGCTGGAGGAATAGACTATATTACTAAACCTTTTCAGTTACAGGAAGTATTGATTAGAGTACATAATCAACTTGCAATTAAAAAATCACAAGATACAATCAAGTTACTCAATAAACAATTGGAAGCAAAAGTAACTGAAAGAACTGCTAAATTAGAAGCTACAAATAAAAAATTACAGTTAGAAATAAAACAACGCAAACACACTCAAGAAAAATTATTAAAATTAGCTCTTCATGATTCTGTAACGGGCTTACCCAATCGAAATTCTTTTTTAGGTAAACTCAAACATTTATTACTACAGTACCGTAAACAGCCCACTCAAAAATTTGCTGTTATTTTGATTGAAAGCGATCGCTTTTCCGAAATTAAATGTCGTTTAGATCATTTAGGTATCAATCAATTATTAACAATAATTTCTAATCGCCTACAAAAATGTTTGCCTAACTCTGCTATTTTAAGTCGTTTTGAAGCTAACGAATTTGCAATTATTTTAAAGCAAAATACGGACAATAAACAAGAGATTATTGATTTGGTAAAGGTAATCCAAAAACAATTCAATGAGCCTTTTACAATCACCTCAGCAAATTTTGCTAAAAACAAGAAACAACAACAATTAAGCATTAAATGTAGTATTGGTATTGTCACAAGTGATGGCAACTATTCCGCAGCTTACGATGTTTTACGTAATGCTGAAATTGCGGTTCATCAAGCTCGTAAAAATAAAAATAGTAATTATTATTTTTTTCTTCAAGAATCTTCATCTCTCAAAAAATACCAAAATAAAAATATTAAGTCTTTACTAGGCTTAGCTCCAGAAATAAAACAGCTTAAAGCTCACTTTGAAGAATCATTAAATAGAGGAAAATTTGTTTTAAAATATCAACCAATTTTTTCTTTGAAAGAAAATAATGATTTTAAAATTAAGGGCTTAGAAGTTTTTCAAGATCGACAAATTAATTACAAAAAGCTGATTGTATTAACAAATTTGTTTGAAGATATAGATGAATCAAAATTAAGTATTCATATCAATAACTTTGTTTTAGATTATGCTTCGTTAGAAATCAAAGAATTACAGCAACAGCATGAGACACAACAAAACTTTTTTCTAGCAATGCAATTTACCGAAAAAGAACTATTGCAACCTCAATTAGCTTCTCAAATTTCTCAGATTTTAGAAAATACTCAATTAGCAGCAAAGCATCTACATTTGGATATTGCTGGAGATCGTGCAACTCTAGATAATCAGCAAATTATTTCTTTAATTCAACAACTATCAGAATTAGAAATAAAATTAAATTTAGACTGTTCTAATTTGCCTTATGAAACCATAAAAAATGCTAGTAGGTTGCCTTTTAATAATTTTAAGATCGATGGCTCTTTAACAAGTCAAATTACAAATCAAAATGAAGCCGAAAATTCCTTAAGTGCGATCGCAAAAATAATTAATTTAGCCCACGAAAACAAGATAACTGTTACAGCAAAAGACATTGAAACCCAAGAACAATTAGTCGATCTTAAATCCGTAGGCTGTAATTATGGACAAGGAGATTTACTTGCTCAACCTTTAGATATAGAATCTTTAGAAGCCTTTTTAGTCTGGAGAATTTGATTTTTGTTAGTCCCGTCAACACTAGCGCGACCGAAGGAAGTCCTTTAGGGGGTCTGACCGCCATCCTTCATAATTTATCCTTTACTTATTAGGTGTTTGCCAATCAGCAATTTCTTTTTGTCGAGAGCGAGCAATTACTAAACAATTATCAGGAACATCTTTAGTGACCACCGAACCAGCAGCTACAGTAACATTTTTACCAAGGGTAACAGGGGCAACCATAACACTATTAGAGCCTGTTTTTGTACCGCTACCGATAGTTGTCTGATGTTTTTTTACTCCATCATAATTGGCGGTAATTGTTCCTGCACCCACATTAACCCGATCTTCTAAAGTAGCGTCACCAAGATAAGAGAGATGAGCAACATTGGTTTTTTCTCCGAGGCTGCTTTTTTTGATCTCCACAAAGTTACCAATACGACAACCAGTAGCAATTTTGGCTGCTCCTCGTAAATGGGCGTAAGGACCTATAGTAGTATTAGCTGCTACTTCAGAGTCACTAACCACTGAATATAAAACTGTTACATTTTCATCAATAGTACTATTTTCTATTAAGCTACCAGGGCCAATACGACTTCCTTGAGCAATAGTAGTATTACCCCGCAAATGGGTTTGGGGTTCGATTGTGACATCTGGTGCTAAAGTGACAGTCTCATCGATAGTAATCGTATCTGGATTGAGCATCATAATTCCTGCTTTCATCCAGTCTTCTTTGATTCTGCGCTGTAAAATATTATAGGCATTAGACAGTTGTAAGCGATCGTTAATGCCGTTGATTTCTTGATAATCTTCCACATCAAAAGCACTGACGCGATCTAAGTAATTTACTACTTCGGTGAGGTAATATTCTTGTTGATCGTTATTGGTGGAGAGTTTTGGGAGTGCTTCAGCTAACTTTTGCCAATTGAAACAATAAATACCAGCATTAACCCGATTATTTAGCTTCTGCTCAATATTGCAATCTCTGTCTTCTATTATCTGTTTAATAGTCAGGTCTTCATTACAAAAAATGCGACCATAACCTTGGGGATTGGGTAATAATGCAGTTAAAAGAGTAGCTGCACTTTGACTCTGCTGATGATTTGTAACTAGCTGTTGTAACGTTTCTGGACGTAATAGAGGTGCATCACCGTTAATTACCAATAAATCCCCTTCATAGTCGTCTAAAGCCGTCATTAACTGTTGTACTGCATGACCTGTACCTAACTGCTCTGTTTGTTCAACAAATTCTATTCCTTGACGATGAGATAGAGCTTGTTCGACTTTTTCCCCTTGATAGCCGATAATCACTAACTGTTTTTCTGGTTGCAGTAAATGACAACTATCTAGTACTCGTTCCACTAAGGTTTTACCTCCCAACGAATGTAATACTTTGGGAAGATGGGACTTCATGCGAGTTCCTTTACCTGCTGCTAAGACTGCTACTGCTACCATTGCTTTCCAGATATAATTCAATCCGCTTGGAGTATAGCTTGTCTGATAGACTTATCGCAATTGGTAGACCAACAAAAAGTTAAGAACTTCTAATCTGTATTGCACAATTTAGAATATAGCTTCTAACATTGGAAAAAATTTTTCTTCGCGTTTCCGTATCAATCTCTGTGTGTTTAATCTTTTTATTACTTTTATAGCGTCTTTTAATTGTTGTTGATGGCTGGTTGGGTAAGCTGAGAGTTGTTAATGGCATGAATAAAGCTAGTAAAAGCTATTATTAACTCAGGATTGCGCCATCCTTTAGCGGTTTCCTCGGCAATAATCTTGAGAGCTTCATCAGGAGTATAAGCTTTTTTGTGAGGGCGATCGCTAGCTAAAGCGTCATAAATATCGATAATTTGGAATATTTGGGCTAAATAAGGAATTTGTGTGGCAGATAAGCCATCAGGATAACCTGTACCATCCCAACGTTCGTGATGGTGGCGAATAATGGGTAAAACTCCTTTACGGTTGCGTAAAGGCTGACAAATTTTTTCCCCAATCAAAACGTGCTGTCTAATTAATTCTCGTTCTTCTGCGGTTAATTCACTTTCCTTGAGCATTATAGAATCAGGAATGGCAATAGTACCTATATCGTGGAGATGAGAAGCAAATACTAGATTTTCAATATCTTCTAGGGATAGTTCTAAATATTCTCCAAACATCCTTACTAAATCGGCTACTCTAGCACAAGAGCCACCCCGATCTGAGGCACGATTTTCTACTGCTTTAGCGATGGAAAATAAAACTTGTTCTGTTTGATCTAACCCATCATTCAGGCGTTTCTGATTGATCAGATTTTTAACCCTACTAGACAATTCAAAGCGATCAAAAGGTTTGGTTAATAAATCGTCTGCACCAACCTCTGCTACTTTAATACGGTATTCTCGACAAGCTTCTACGGCGGTCAAAATAATTGGTAAATCTCTAGTACGATTATCTTGTTTTATTTGCTTACAAAGTTCAAAACCATTGGTTTCTTGCAACATGATATCTAGCAATAGCAGATCGGGTTTTTGCTCAATGATTGATTCAAGAATTTGGAGATCGCCGTTTGCCTCTAAAACTTCATAACCATCTAATGAAAGCAAATCAACCGCAGTCATACGACTCAGAGGACGATCGTCAACAACGAGAATTTTGGCAGGATTAAGCTCTGGATTATTCACAATGGAGGAAGAGTTGTGAGTATTATGGGGCAAAAAAAGGTTGGATAGTTGTTCTGTCATTACTTTTACTGGGAATCTAATAAATAAATTATGGGCGCACCGAGAATTGCATTGAGATTTCCAGTTTTTATAACGAAAGAAGTATACCTACAATCCTAATTATATAAAGAATGCCTTTCATATACTTGAAATATTAAGTTTATCTGGAACTTTAATATTGGTACTGCTTTCATTATTATATTTTTCTGGAAAATTGAAATCCGCTATTTTACGGACATTACTCGATTTTTGATTACTCAAGCAGTTGATTTTCTTTCCGATCGGTACAGTGAATCTACTTGTTTAATTAGTTACTTATAACAAAGTTGACTAGACAAAAGTATTTGGGATTAAATTTTGGATTTATGGGAGATCGGTAATAACCTATAGTCTATAGTCTATAGTCTATTTACTTGATTCAAAAAAATCAATTTTCTACAGATCCCGTCTCAGATTGCCATAATTTTTGCCAGCGTTTTTTCCATTGGCTCGTCGATTTTAAGTTACTTTGTATTTGTTTTTGTTGTCGTTGTTCTCGAATTTTCTCCGCAGAACTACTTAGGTAAATATCTTGATATGGTATTGCTGCGCGAGTTTGAAGATGCTCTTTTTCTTGGAGAGAAAGAGGAAGCAAATCGCGATCGCTAAAACTAGCTACTGTACCAGGAGATTTTCGCCCCACACCTGGAGTAGAGCCGTATTTCAAGCCAGCCATACTTAGAGCAGTACGCACCGCAGCAGCACAAGAATAAGTTGCTAATCTTCCTGTAGGCTTCAGACATTGGGCGACTTTAGCTATAAATTCGACTGTCCATAATTGAGGGCATTTGGGAGGGGAGAAAGGATCGAGAAAAATTGCGTCTGCTTGCCATTTTTGCTGACAAAGTTTTTGGATAGTTTGTCTGGCATCTCCTAATATTAATTGGGCTTGAAGTAAATCATGATTAACCTGAAAATTCTGGGCAAGAGTGGTTAATAATTGGGGAATTGGAGCTTGCCATGATATTAATAAATTATGAGCGATCGCACTTTGAGGAACATCCGCAGCAATCTCTAAACCAATCAACTCAATCTGACATTGAGGGTTAACTTTCCTAATCGCTTCTATTGCAGCAGCCGAATTATAACCTAGACCATAACAAATATCTAACAGCTTAATTTGAGCTTTTTTGTCAGCAACTTCGCGTAATTTAGTAGGAACAACAAACTTGATTTCAGCCTCTTGTTTTGCTCCATGAAAAGAATGAAAAGCCTCATTAAATTCATTAGAAAAAAAAGTATAAGAACCATCCTTGGTTTTTTGAGGCGTAAAGTTCATGACAATTCAAAATCAAGGTGTTGCTGATTGTTAGTGGTTAGTCCCGTCCCATCTTCGTGCCAAACTAAGCAGGACTTGTACCCATCGCATCTTCGTATAAATGGGATAATATCAAGCGGGATAATATGGGTAGAGACTTTATGGGTCAAGTCTGTACAGTGGTTAGTTGATTGCTTATTGCTCGTTGCTCGTTGTTCTTTTTGATCGCTTGTAATGTAATCACTTGCTACACGAAGCACTTGCTACTTACTGATGGGTTGATGCAAACTAATTAATTGTGCCAAGATTTTTTTCAGTTGGGTACGGGGGATAATTTCGTCTACAAAGCCATGTTGCAATAAATATTCTGAGGTTTGAAAGTCTTCAGGAAGTTTCTCTCTTAAAGTTTGTTCGATAACCCTTCTGCCAGCAAAACCGATAGTGGCTTTGGGTTCGGCTAAAATAATATCTCCTAACATGGCAAAGCTTGCTGTTACGCCTCCAGTAGTGGGATGAGTTAGTACGGGTATATAAAGTAACTTGTGTTCTTGATGACGATGCAGCGCGCCAGAAATTTTTGCCATCTGCATCAAACTCAGCATTCCTTCTTGCATCCTTGCGCCACCAGAAGCACAAATAATTACTACAGGAAAGCTTTGATCTGTAGCTGTTTCAATTAAGCGACAGAGCTTTTCTCCTACTACAGAACCCATGCTACCACCCATAAAGCGGAAATCCATGACACCTAAAGCGATGGGTAAACCTTCAATTAAACCTGTGCCTGTTTTAACAGCATCTGTTAAGCCTGTTTTTGCTTGGTAATCTTTTAGACGATCGCTATAAGATTTGCGATCGCTGAAAGCCAAAGGATCTGTGGGTCGAATGTCTTCTCCTATTGGTTGCCAAGTCTCTTTATCAACTAGTTGCTCGATTCTTTCATCACTGTTTACTCTGGTATGATGTCCGCATTCTAAACAAACAAATTGATTGTTTTTGAGGTCTTTAGTATATGCCACAGCAGAACATACTGAGCATTTTGTCCAGAGTCCATCGGCAATTTCTCTTTCTTGCCGTTTTTGCACAGGGGGTTCATTTTTGCGGAGGTTGGCAAACCAATCAAATAAAGACATATTTTGGGAGATACTTAAGTGTATGGTTTTTTTATCAAGTTGAATTAATTATTTAATTATCTTCTGGAGGACTTAATAACAAAAGGGCTGTCCAACGATCTTGACCTCGTACTTGTAAAGCACACTGACTACCCTGTCCGAAGTAAATTCCCATCCCGATATCAATTACACGGCTGGGAATACTATGAGATGCTAAGATTTGCTGCATAAGTTCCGCCTCCCAGCGAGCTTTAGTTGTCTTTAATGTAATCCAAGACACAAGTTTATATTATTCTATTTTGCTTATATTAAAATTTTTTGATTTTTGACGGGAGGAAATGAGGGAAGACCCTGTGTCGCCGTAAGAGATGCCAAAGAAGCGGAATTTGTAATCCGTTTATACCCGTCACATCTTCGTGCTTACACCCGTCATATTGGGTGTTTATCCCCATCGCATTTGGGGGCAACCGAAGGCGCATCTAGCAAGCGTCAGACTTAAACTTCCCTTGGAAACTTCGCGCCTTCACGGACTTGAGAAGGCTTCTTGATACTAACTTGTCAAAAAGCAGTTTTGCTCCAAGTCCTTCAAAAGCGTGGTTCTACAAACTCCTTACAAAGTAGCGTAGCCCAAGCTCACAAATTTTTGGGAAACCCCTTCAGAACGCGGACTTGTCTTTACGAGTCGCGAAACCGAGAGCGAAGTCAGCGTGCTATTTCACTCCCCTGTTGACGAGAAACCCCATTCGGGGACTCGATCTAAGGAATACGCGAGTTTTCCAAGACTATATTACTACCATTGAAACGAATAATTTGTTTTCCGATGATGACTTTAGCATTTAAGCCATTTCCTTCTACGGTTATTGGAGGTGGAGAGTCTTGCTGTATGGTCATCACGACAAAGAAATCATTAGTCCCTTCAGCTTGAATTTTATTCCCTTCGGCACTGGTTACATAAGTTAGTTGTACTCCTTGAGGAGAGATAAATGTCCCTTGCATGGTTGCTCCTGAAGGGGATGTAATAGTAAAGCTATCATCTTTGATAGCTACTTCTCCTGTAACGTGCATTTTCCATATTTTAGGCTGTAAATCAGCGTTTTCTGAGACTTCAAAACGATCTACTAGGGCAAATAGCCCTGGAGTATCTGAGGCTTCGCTGTAATCCACAGCAAAAGAGCGTAACCAATTTTCTTTTTTTAGAGTAACAGTACCAGAACCATCCTCACTAGATTGAAAGTAAATCGGCTTTGCTCCTTGATGATCGGATTGAGCGGTAACTACAATATTTTCGTGTTTCGGTCGGGCTTGGCTTTTGCCAGCGATCGCCCATTGATGTCCCAAACCTGCAATGCGAAAGCTTCCCGCATCGGGAAATGCCCAAGATGCTCTTAAAAGTTCTTGTTTGACATAAATATTGGCAACAATATCGGTTTCATCCCGCCATTGATTACGAAAGCTATAAAAACCTTTTTGTCGATCTACTAAAACTTTATCCCATAGTTTTGCTGGATTCTTAATTTGAGGGTTTTGAGGGTATCCCTGTAGTCCATAAATTGCGGAAATGGGTAAATCTTCACTGACTCCTAAAGAGCGATTTTCGGTTTCTGGTCCATAACGCTCTAAAAACCACAATACTCCTGGTAAAAACTTTTCTGACACCAGAGGCAATCCAATTCCATACAAAGAAGGAGGAGGACTTAAACGATGTCTACCATAACTAGGGATAGCTAACTCATTATCTATGGGTACGGAGCGGGTAATATAGTGGGGTAAAAACCATTGAGTTTTACTCGGTGCAATATCCATTCCTTTAACGTTGCGATAGGCTTGTAAAAAAGGCAAGATAGTTAATCTCCAAGGTTCTGTGGTGTAGTGATCTCCTTCTGTGCCTAATCCGCGATCGCCAATTGCCCGCTCAAAATAACGAGTTACGTTACGCTCAGCTATTTTAAGTAATTTTTCCACATTTTCTGGTTCTTGAAAAAATTCAGTTTGCGGATAATACTCTGCTGGCTCACCCAAAATAGCTAAAGCTGCTAAACCCGCAGCACCTCGCGCCCTGGCATTCCAATTACTCCAAGCAAAACTATTCCACCCATTCTTGGGCGAATCACCCTCAATCAGCTTAAAGGTTTGTAAAGCTAACCACTCAGTTACTTGTTGCTGTCGCTTCTCGTCCCATTGGTAGTAGCAAAGATCGTAAGCCAAAGCCACTCCTGCCACTATTGGAGAATGTTCTAAGAATCTCTCACCAGGATTAGCCATTGATTTTTCTACCATTTGCCAAGCGGTTTCCGCAGCTTGGGGATCGTCTTCTAGCAAGGATACAAAGCAATGTCCCGCAGCATGATAACCCCCTGTCGGCACATAGCCATCGTAATAGACTTCGGTTTGTAAAGTCTGCTTGAGATTGTTAATAATTTTTTTTCCGTGGCGAGTTTGGGCTTTTTCTTTCAGTGTGGGAAGTTCCGCAGCACGAAAAATCAAGCGGGGATGTTCTCTAGCCTTAATGGGTTGATGTTTTGGTAAAGGACGCAGTTGTAAATCACTTTTATTACCTGTCACCTTACCAATTAAAGTGCGCCCTTGGTATTCCCCCTGATAGCTACCAATGAAACGATCTCTATAGGTTGCAATTTCAATACTATAAGTTGCAGGAATTAACTCAGGATTCTCTGGATGGGATTGTATTTGTAAATCTACCTCTAGTTGCCAAGCATTATCTGTTTTGGTGACAGTAACTGTACCCTGATGATCGACATCTTTATTAAAATCAGGTGCAAAACCCCAAATTTCAGATTCACATTTACCCTGATGACAAATCAGATCGAGGGTGATTTCTTGATAATCAGGCTGCTCTTTTCGTAGTTTCCAAATACCTTTATCTAAAGTTAGACTGATATTTCCTTCTAAAAAGAGATTCCTTGAATTGCTCCCCACAGAAGATTTTGCTCCTCCTAAGAGAAATAATAAAGGCACAAAAATTACAATTTTGTACCAATTTTTGAGACTAAAAAACATTATTATAGATCTTTATTATTTGCGATCGCTATTAACATAAATCCAACAATTCTATTCTAATATGCCCAATGTGAATTGGTTTTGTTAATGTTGATTATTCGTTAGCCTTGAGCTGAGTAGTCTATCTTACGAGAAGTAAATAGATCTTCATTTATTATTAATTGGAATCAGGTAGTTGGGGTAAGGTGGCATTTTTCTTACGACATTTTTTTGTAGCAGCATCACAAATATAAGCAGTACATTTTTCAGTTAACATATTTTCTGAACTACATTTTTTGCAAACAAGACCGACATCTGCTACTGTGTCACACTCATAACCCAAGCGATCTAAAACGCTAGTAGTAACTTCACCAATATTTTCTAAATTGTCTAGTTGAGCAATACTTTCTGCACTCAAACTGTGGGGAGAGTTTACTATTCCTAAAGAACCTATAGTTAAAGAAACTATTGCCAAGGATAAAACACGCATTCTTGATTATTCCTAAAAAGTGAGCAATAGTATTTTACGTGAAAATAAGGAAATTTCTCAGCAGTATAACTGGTTTTAGTTGATTATCTGCGATCTTTATCTGTTAGTGTCGCTCGGCTTAAAATATCAAATTCGATTTATATACAAGTAAAGTTCCCAAGAAAGAACCGATAAGCGATCGATGAAAGGTTTTTTGGTATAAGTTTTATTCTTGCTGGTTAGGTTTATTTTATTTCTTTTACTCAGCTTATCATTTCTGACTCTCCTCAAATTTAGATACGTTTATCCTAGCAATAGAACCAGTTAACTTGACAACACCTTTTTTGATTGACAACCCACTACAATTAGAGTTTGGTTTTTAATTTGCCTTAATTGCTTATCCAATTATTACCTTACTTAATTATAGAATATAATCTATGATAAACTAATATGGAATTTGAGAAGTTATGATACGAAATCAACAAGAGATTATTGAAACAACTGAAAAAGTTCGCTTAGATCCTGTATTTATAATAGGATATAGCAGGTCTGGGACAACAATGCTGCGTTTAATGCTTAATAAACATCCCGAGCTTTTTATTCCCAAAGAATCGGAGTATTTTCAACAAATTCCTAAACAATATCGTAACCGAATTCATCAAATTAAAGATATTGATTATATTCTACAAACTATACCCGACTATTATAGTTCAATCTTAAATAAAGAACATTTTGAGAAGCTTTTAAGAGAAAATCTACCAGGAGATAATAGAGTTTTATTAGCCTGTTTATATAAAGCCTGCGCTATTTCTACAGGCAAAGAAAATGCTCGTTGGGGAGATAAGAAGCCTCAACATTGGCAATTTGTTTATCATCTACAAAAATGGTATCCCAAAGCACAATTTGTTAATATCGTTCGCGATCCACGAGACGTTATTACTTCAATGGAAAAATCTTTACCTGAAAATATTCCACTCAGGCAATTTTTCCCTGCTCATATTATTGTGGCATGGCAGTGGCAATATGTATACAAGACCATGACGGTGCAAGAAAAAATTTTAGGTAATGAGCGTTACTTAAAATTAAGATATCAGGATTTAGTTTCTAATCCAAAGGAAAATTTAGAACAAATCTGTGATTTTCTTCACGAAAAAACGGATTATATTTCTGAAATGCTTAACTTTTATCAGGAAGCAAGAGACCCTAAATTAAGTGATAAGGGAGAACAATTTAGAGGGACAAAAAATCAAGTTAATACACAAAGTATTGGTAACTTTAGAGATTTTTTAAATCAACAGCAAATCGAGGATATTGAATATATTTGTGGTGAAACGATGGCAGAAATGGGACATTCAAAAGTTTCTACTTCTCCCGCTATAGGAAGACGTATTTATCTAAATAGTGTGTGTTATACACTTACTAATCTTTGGAAAGCAGTTCGAGTAAACCGTTTACTTAAAGGAAGTCTCTAATTAGAGTGAAAGTAATTAAAATATCAATAAATTTCCTATGCTAAATTTTGACACATACCAGATACTTTAGTTAACTGTTTAACTGATACTGCGTGGATATAATCTGTGAAGTAAAAAAGAGCTAACAATTGCTTTTGATGGTGAAAACTTAACCCTGGGATGTTTTTTTAAAGCGATCTCTATATTGCTTTAAAGCCTTTATTGATAATAATGAAATGGACATTTCGAGATATTGTCAAGTCAACTAATAAACCAGTATTTTCTTAAAAATAAAGTAATTATTTCCTGACATTAGTAACAATAAATTAAGGTTTTTAGAACAGTAATTTTTAGTCTATTCTCAATAATCTAATTTTAATCAACTTAACTAGATAATACCTTTTATCAGTTAACTGACAATGTCCATCTGTTGGATCAAAGGTTCATACTGTACCACAGGAGTCTTTGATTTACTAGAAATCATGACAGCACAACATTCAGGAGGAATCTCTTGAAAAAACTGTTGCAATTGCTCTTTTTCTAATGGTGTTGTTCCCCAATAATCGTGAGATGGCTTTTGAGAGTCCCAATAATGACCAGAATTTTCTTTGAGTACACGATCGACAAAAATCCCATACAGCATATATTCTGAAAGATTCCAACATTCTGCGATCGCTTTTATCCAAGATTTTTGTGTCACTTTTTCAATGTGTTGATGCAGTTGCAGCACGTTATCTCTTTTCCAAGTAATCAAGTTGCCTACATAACCAATGAAAGGATTTTCTTGATTAACTTCTTGGAATGAAGACAAACCGAGTAAAGCTCCTGCACTATCGCGCCATTGAAGTTGAGTGTCTAGATTAAACAGAGAGGAAGGAAAAATACTTTCCCTAAATAGTCTCACTTTTCCGTTTCGGAAAAACTGTTCAAGATCGAAAGCTCGGACAAAAGTAACATCAGAATCCACAAAAATCAGAACATCTTCTGAGATATGATTAACAATTTCTAATTTAACTACTTGTTGAACTACCCAATTACGAAGAGGTAAAGTTTTCCAGCTAAACCAACCATTCGGAATCACAGGAATTTTTTGAATCCACCAAGGTAAAATAGACTCAACAGTAATGATTGTTCTATTGGAACTTGCTAACTGCTGAAATAATTTTGCATCTTTGCGATCGACAACTATATAGTGATGAATATCAGAAACGGCAAAATTATCGATACTTTTTGCTAAAAGACGACATCTGTCAAAATCTGGTTTGTAACTGGGAGTAATGAAACATGACTTGAATTGAGACATAAATAAAAAAATAATATTTGTGTGTTTTAAATTTTCAGATTAGTTTTGTTTAAAGTCCAATAACAATTGTTTGTTGTTTAAGATTATACTTTTAATGTGAGTTTTACCAGTCAGAGATTACTCCGCCTTCTAACGACGAAGCCTGCTCTGACCGTTGGTCAAACAACCACAAAACAGTAAATCCTCAACAATATAGCTAATTTACAGTTCTGCTGTTCTACCTTTTTGGGGAAATAGCCCCGCAGGTTTGATTTGCAAGAAGCTAATGATTAAAACAAAGACCATTACTTTTGCCATGCTGCTAGTAGCAAAAAAGAGCAAGACATCAACTAAAGGTTTTAAACTTTCTGTGGAACTAAACATTAATGCCAAAGTTCCTGAGCCAATTAAGTAATTGAGAATACCAATGCCTAAAGCAGCAACAATTGTTCCTAAGAGATTTCCGACACCACCAACAACTACTACCATAAAGGTATCAACAATATAACTTTGTCCTGTATTGGGTCCCACAGAGCCAAGCAAACTAACAGCACATCCTGCTACCCCTGCTAATCCTGAGCCAAGGGCAAAAGTCAAAGCGTCTACTGTAGCTGTCGGGATACCCAAACAAGAACTCATTTCGCGATTTTGAGTCACCGCACGAATCTTTAAACCCCAGGTAGAACGATTTAAAAACCAGTAAACTCCGAGTAAACAAACGATAGTTAAAACAATAATAAATAGACGAGCATAAGGCATTTGGAAACCGAAAATTTTCAATCCTCCCCTGAGCCAAGCAGGAGCAGTTACATCGACATTTCTGGCACTAAACCAAGCTTTTGTTAAAACAGGTATTTTATTGAGAAAAAAACCTGTAATGACAGCGAGTCCCAAAGAAATAGGTAATAAAACAGCAATGACCAAATTCCGAATTCTTCCCCAATCAGGACGACGTTTTAAGATGGTCATTCCACCAAAAAAGAACAAACAAAAGACTGCAATCCCAATTACTAATAGCCAGTCAACACTACGAACAAACTGACGCAAAATGAGACTAACACCCCAAGTAGCTAGTAAGGTTTCTAAAGGTCTTCCATAGAGAAATCTAATTACTCCTTTTTCGAGAATTAAGCCAGCGATCGCTGTTATGATAAAAGCAACGGGTATAGCAACAATAATATAAAAACTAAACCAGGGTTCTCCTAAAGGCTTAAATACATCTTGTACTACAAAAGTAGTATATGCCCCTAACATCATTAGCTCTCCGTGAGCGAGGTTAATTACTCCCATCAAGCCAAAAACAATTGCCAAACCCAAAGCAGCAATCAACAATACCGAACCGATACTGATCCCGTTAAATAATCCTTCTATTAGTACTGACACAATTACAGTTAATTCAATTAATTAGATCAAAAATTTAATAATACATATGTCTATTAGGGCGGGACTCTACCCACCCCATAAATCAATTTTCTACTAATTTAGGTTGCTTCAACTTTATACTTACCGCCTTTAGCGGGGTCAGTCCAATCGCAAGCGTAGCCTTTAGTATCTGGTACGTATTGATTCCAAGGTAGAGGAGCCACTGGCCCATCTGTGGAGGATACGATATCAAATAGACCATCATCTCTTACTTGACCAATTCTGACTGTTTTCGAGATATGGTGGTTGGGGAACATTTTAACTTTACCCTCTGGGGCATCAAATTCTTGTCCTACAGCAGCTTTACGTACTGCTTCGATATCGGTAGTTCCTGCTGCTTCTACCGCCTGTTTCCAGAGATAAACCATGATGTAAGCAGCTTCCATAGGGTCGTTAGTTACGCGATCTTCCCCATATTTAGCTTTAAAAGCTGCAACAAATTGGTCGTTTTGAGGACTTTCCACAGTTTGGAAATAGTTCCAGGCTGCATAATGACCTTGAAGATACTCTTGACCAATGGTGCGTACTTCTTCTTCTGCAATACTAACGGACATTACAGGGTATTTATCAGGGTCTAATCCTGCACCTTGCATTTGTTTGAAGAAAGATACGTTGCTATCTCCGTTAAGGCTATTAAAGATGACACCACCATCAGGTAAAGCAGCTCTAATTTTAGTGATAATGGCGGTTACTTCTGTATCTCCTAAAGGAAGATAGTCTTCTCCCACAGTATTGCCACCTTTAGCTTTCAGTTGTTCTTTAATAATATTATTAGCAGTACGAGGAAATACATAGTCTGAACCAACTAAGAAAAAGTCTTTACCTTTATTTTCCAGTAACCAATCTACCGCAGGTTCAATTTGTTGGTTAGGTGTAGCACCAGTGTAAAAAACATTGTTAGAGCATTCTTGTCCTTCGTACTGAACGGGATACCAAAGCATATGCTGTTTGGATTCAAAAACTGGTAAGACTGCTTTACGACTAGCAGAAGTCCAACAACCGAAGATAGTTACTACTTTGTCTTGATCGATTAATTTAGTGGCTTTCTCGGCAAAAGTAGGCCAATCAGAAGCACCATCTTCTTTGACAGGAATAATCTGCTTTCCTAAAACACCACCTACTGCATTAATTTCATCAATAGCAAGCATCTCTGCATCAACTACAGTGGTTTCACTAATTGCCATAGTACCGCTTAGGGAATGAAGAATTCCCACTTTAATACCGTCGCCTCCTGTATCAGCAACGGGAGTTGCATCATCTGTTTCAGAATCAGTCGTTGATGCCGTGTCATTACTGGCACAAGATTTTAACAACATACTGGTAGCCAAACCAGCAGAACCATACAATAAAAACTTACGTCTTCCTAGATTAGACATAATTATCCGTCAACTTTCTTAGATTTACGTGATTTTAACCACTCCACAATTAGAATTTGTGCGAGAGTTATAAAGAAACTTTAATTGTGTTTAAGATTAAAGCTGTGAGGTGTAATTGTACTTTAAGTTACAGCACAATTCAGATTATTTGAGACAAAATAGACTCTGAGTTTATGCGTAGATTGTCTAGTAATAATTACGGAAACCTTAAATTAAGCAAGGGTTAAGGCTTTAGAAAATAGCTCTAAGTAATCAGGGACTAATGTAAAATTTTGTTATAGCGATCGCATATATTGAAGATCGGTTTGTAGTTGGGATAGTTGAGGTTAAATATAGCGCAGCCTAAACCAAAGTATGATATCTAGAAAATTTCTGGATAACATAACATCCCGCATAGGGTGCATATACAGAATTTTGCTGTCTAATCAATAGTTAGAGCGACATATTAAATACTCATTGCCAGAACCATTTTTTACAAGCTTTGAAAGGACTTTACGAAAAATTTTGCCCCAAAGTTATCAAAGAGGGATGATAATTATTTCATTCCCCAATATTGGCAACACTATTTTCGAGCAACAATCTTTGCACCTAGAAGCTCATTTAACAATAGTATGGGCTATTTTTGGCTATTTTTTATTGCTTATTTATTGTCTCTCTTGATTGTTTTTTCTCTTGCCTTTTCAATTGAGAGCTTATATGTTCACTCTTCCAAAGCGACGATCTCTTTTTTGATAAGCCAACAAAGCCCGATGAAATTCACTACGGTCAAAGTCGGGCCATAAAGTGTCTGTAACGTAAATTTCAGCATAAGCCATCTGCCAGAGCAAAAAGTTACTAATACGCATTTCTCCACTGGTACGAATTAGTAAATCAGGATGGTGTAAACCTTTGGTATAAAGATGCTGTTCAAATAAATCTTCGTCGATATCTGTTGCTTGTATGTAGCCCTGTTCCACTTTTGAAGCAATCGCCCTACAGGCTTGCACAATTTCTTCTCGACCACCATAATTGGTTGCTACGGTAAACTGAATACCCGAATTTGCCTCAGTATCTTGCATTGCTTTAGCAATTTCTGATTGCAATGATTGAGGTAACTTTTCTAAATTACCCACAAAACGAATACGGACATTTTCCGCCATCATTTCTTCTAATTCTCGGCGTAAAACTCTTTCAAATAGAGTCATCAAAAATTCTACTTCTTCTGAAGGTCTACCCCAATTTTCCGTAGAAAAAGCATAGGCAGTTAAAGCAGGTACTCCCCAATCTCGACAACAGTATAGGAGATTTTTTAGGATATCAACACCTTTTTGATGACCCATAATTCTGGGTCTTCCTCTATTTTTTGCCCAACGACCATTACCATCCATAATTACCGCTACGTGTTGTGGTAAGCGTTGTAAATCTAAATCTTTAGGTAATTGTTGTAAAGCAATTGGCTCAAGGCTCATGGGTAATTATAAATATGAATATCAATAAATCTCAATTTACTTTTTATCCTGGGGAGTCGGCAGAAATGGCAAGCGTAAAAGACGCTGTAAGATGATTTTGCCTTGAAAACCAATTTTACGACTTAGACGAACCGCATCTGCTTCCACAGTCGGAGCAAATTTCGCTTGTAATAGCTCTTTTAGTTTACTACTGGTTAAGGGTCGATTTAAGATTCCTTTTTCTGCTAAAGAAATTGAACCTGTTTCTTCTGATACTACAATGCAAATACACTTATCAATTCTTTCGGTAACTCCCATTGCTGCACGGTGGCGAGTCCCCAATTGGCGGGAAGCAGTTCTTTCGGATAAAGGTAAGATAGCAGCAGCCGAGACAATGCGAGAACCATTAATTACCACTGCACCATCATGTAAGAGTGTGGAAGTCTGAAAAATAGTTTGCAAGATTTCTTTAGAAACTTCTGCATTTAAGACTACACCAGGAGAGACAAAATCTTCAGCTTCCAGAGAACCAGCAGTTTCTAGTAACATCAATGCTCCTGTCCTATTTTGCGATAACTGCTTGACTGCTTCCACAATTTTTTCTACTGCACTATCAGATTGATAACTAGGTCTTCTGGAAGATTTAAAAATTTGTAAAATTTCTCCCCTTCCCAATTGTTCCAGAAAACGGCGAAATTGGGATTGAAAAATAACTGCCATCGCAACAGCAGCACCAAGAACCAATTTTTCTAGTAAAAATCCTAGTAAAACTAATTGTAATTTTTTGCTGACCACTGTAGCTAGCATGAGGATGATAAAACCTCTGACTGTCCACAGACTGCGACGCTCTCCCTCTCCAATAACTAGGAGAAGGGCATAACTCAAGGCTAAAACAAGAATGAGATCGATGCTATTGGGAAGCCAGGAAGGAATCCTACTAAGGTCAGGAACAAAACCCGACAATGACATTATTTTTGGGGGTTCAGGGACAAATTATTGGGTGTGCAGTATTGAGCGAGATCGCTCGTGGCGAAGCGCAGAGTGCGATCGCCTTGACTAAAATCAATAGCTTGACAATTTCGCTTTAATTTAGTTTTCAGAATCCATGATGATTCTAACCTAGATGCTAACCTAGTTTGCTGAGTTTACCAATCTTTCTGGTAAGCGATCGCGATTAATCAAATGCTGATAGGTTTCTCTTTCTATAATTAAATTAGCTTCCCCTTGGTTAACTACTACGGCTGCGGGTCTGCCAATGCGATTATAGTTGGATGCCATACTGTAATTATATGCTCCTGTGGCTGTAACGACCAAGATATCTCCTGCATCAGTTTTCGGGAGAGTGGCATCTTCGATCACCACATCTCCTGATTCACAGTGTTTTCCTGCTACAGTGACTTTTTCAGTAAAGTCTGCGGACATTTTATTGGCAATGACGCAGCGATATAAAGACTCGTAAGTAATCGGACGAGGATTATCAGACATTCCCCCATCTACTGAAATGTAATTACGAATTTCAGGAACTTCTTTACTACCACCCACTGTATAAGCAGTTACACAAGAAGAACCAATTAAAGAACGACCAGGTTCAGCAATTAACTGAGGTAAAGGCAAATCATAACGCTTACAAGCTTTTTCCACGGCTTCAGCTACGATTTTTACCCACTCGGCGATACTTGGTGGATCGTCAGATTCTGTATAACGAATACCTAAACCACCACCTACATTTAAGGTTTGTATTGGTAAGTTATATTCTTGGGCTTTTTTCAACCATTGAGCTAAGACTTCTGGTAAATCTTGATGAGGTTGAAGTTCAAAAATTTGCGAACCAATATGAGCGTGTAAACCAAGACATTTGATTGCTTTTTGTTGGCTAACAAATTTGAATACTTCCTCTATTTGGTTGGGATCAAAACCAAACTTACTATCTAAGTGTCCTGTGCGAATATATTCGTGGGTATGACATTCAATCCCAGGAGTCAAGCGTAATAAAATCTCTACAGGAGTTTCGCTTTTCGCTGGGGCGATTTCTGTTAAAGTTTTTAATTCTAACCAGTTATCAACAATAATTTTGCAGCCAGTTTCCACCGCAAATTCTAATTCTGTGGCAGATTTGTTATTGCCGTGAAAATAAATTTTATCTGGATTAACTCCTGCTTGCAAAGTCGTATATAGTTCACCGCCAGAAACGACATCAAATCCTAAACCTTCACTGTTAATGATGTTGCATACTGCTAGACAACTCCAAGCCTTAGAAGCATATATTACTAGAGAATCACCACTATAATAATCCTTGAAATTATCGCGGTACTGACGACAAGCTGTTCTTAAAGAAAACTCATCCAAAATGTAGAGAGGAGTCCCAAATCGCTCTACCAAAAGCTGAACATCGCAGCCTCCAATCTCTAGATGATCTTTCTGATTAACTTTTGCGGTTAAAGGTAATAATTGTTGATTGGGAGAAGGAGGATTACTCAAATCATCAACTTGGGGTAAATAACGAAGTCCAGAGTTTTCTAAGCTGCGTTCTGTCGAGAGCATAGTGTTGGTAACTAAATTATATTATGTTTGATTTTATTGAATCGGGTAATAATACCAATTAGAAGCAAGAATGCAACAGATAAATTGTAGTGTAGGCAATAACCACATTACTCTTGAATTGTATTTTATCTATGTGTGGCAAGCATTTTTTGATTTGGTATAAGTTAGCCCATGATACCAGTCTACATGGAATCTTTACTCTAACTAATCTATCCCAGGTAAAATATCCTGTTTCACAAAGACACTACGCGAATAGTTTTGCTGGCTAAGAAGGCGATCTCACGAAGTGAGGCGTTGCACGATCGCATTTAAGTAGCTCCCTTTTTTGTAAATCAACCAACTCTCGGCAAATAATTTGATGCAAAGAATGATAACGTTTTTGATGCTCCCCAGCTAACTTCTTGCGTCCGATCGCATATCCTAGAAAGGCAATCCAAATTTGCCAGCCTTGAAGTCCATCAGGTTTAAGAGGCAATGCTGCTAACATCATTTGATCCAATCTCTCAAGACCTTTTTTACCTTTGATGCAAGCTTCCATATCATTGAAGAGATTTTCAAACACTCGTTCTAGAACAAACAGCGTCAGTTCGTCTTTGTTGCGGAAATAATGGGTAACAACACCCGTGGTAGAACCAAGTTCTTGAGCGATCGCCCTAATACTGATACGATCTAATCCTTCACGTATAATTGTACGTCCTAGCTTTAAAATAGCCATCACGGATGACGAAATGCCTTTTCCGATGCTTTTAGCAGGTTTGCGAAGAATTTTGCTCGGTGTTTAAATCGGAAGTCTCAGAAATTAGTAATTGTCGGATGGGCAAAAATAATAGAAGCAGACAATTTATTAACCCTGTTGATACAATCATTTCAATCAAAATTTTTCCTAAAAACAATGGTAGATTTTTCCGATCGCGATAAGATGCGTCAACAAAAAGCTAAAATATCTCCTGAAAAATATGCCAGACTAAAAGCAGAAGCTAAAGCACCCTATAGAGGATTAAGAAAGTTTTTGTATATAGGTTTTGGCGCATCGGGATTTATCGGTGCATTAACTTTTTTAGCGAGAATTGCAGCAGGACAAGATTTAGCTCGTGATGTGCCAAATTTTGCTTTACAAGTCGGCGTTGTAGCTTTGATGATATTTTTCTTCAGATTGGATCGAAAGAAAGAGAAAAAGTAATTATCAATTCAAAAATAAATAATAGTTAATTAACTGTTACTCGATCGCAAACTCAATAGATAGGGTGTACAATTTTGCAGCAGCCCTACTACTTTTACTCGATCGTAATTTTTCTGAGATATCAGTAATTAATTTAAGCTCAAGGATATGACTATTTATTTCTACAGTGCGCGAGAGCAGCCTTATGGTTGCTTTTCTAACTTCTCGGCTCATGGTTTTGAACTAGATAGCTGTTGGTGGTATACCAGTGAACATTATTTTCAAGCTCAAAAGTTTATAAGTACTAATGTTGATTGGTTTAAGAAAATACAAACAGTTAAAGCTCCCAAGGAAGCAGCTAAAATGGGGAGAAGTCGCAAATATCCTCTGAGACAAGATTGGGAACAAGTAAAAGATGACATCATGTATCAAGCAGTCTTGAGTAAATTTCAAACCCATCAAGATATCCAAAAAATTTTACTAGATACAGGGGAACAATTAATTGTCGAAAACTCCCCCATAGATTATTACTGGGGCTGTGGTAAAGATGGTAGTGGAAAAATAAATTAGGCGAAATATTAGTACAAGTAAGAGTAGAAATTAAGCAGAATATTTAAGAGATATGCAACAAGCAAAAGCAAAAACCATACAGCCGAAAATAGCTACTTTAGTTTTATTGGGAATTATTTTTTTAGCTGCTATTGTAGCTTTGTTATGGGCTGCGGGAGTAGGACAAATTGCAGATATTTTTGCTTACTTAAACTCATTACAGCAACAACCACCTATGTGGGTAGAAGCCCCTATGGTGATGAGTCGTTTTTTACTTGCTCCTACTGTTTTTTTCTTTTTAATAGCTATTATTATTACTAAAGTTTCTCCCGAACCGCAAACATGGTCTAGAGCCATAGTAATTGCTATTTTATTGGGTTTAACTATTTACTATGTTTCATGGCGATCGCTTTCTACTTTAAATCTTAGTTCTCCTCTTAATGGAACTTTTAGTATTGCTTTATTTTCTCTAGAGATGTTTACTCTTTTTAATAGTAGTTTGCAGCTATTTTTGATGTTACGAGTTAAAAATCGTCAAAGAGAAGCAAATAGTGTATCAGTACAAGTTATTGATGGTACTTTTAACCCTAGTGTTGATATTTTAATTCCCACTTATGATGAACCAGCTTTTATTTTAAAACGGACTATTATTGGTTGTCAGGCAATTGATTATGGCAATAAAACAGTTTATTTATTAGACGATACTAGAAGACCAGATATCGAACAGTTAGCAGCAGAATTAGGTTGCGAATATCGGACTCGTCCCCATAACGACCATGCTAAAGCAGGAAATTTAAACTATACTATCCCTCATACTAAGGGAGAGTTTATTGTTATTTTTGATGCAGATTTTATACCTACCAAAAACTTTTTACATCGTACTTTAGGCTTCTTTCAAGATAAAACAGTGGCTTTAGTGCAAACTCCTCAAAGTTTTTATAATGTCGATCCTATAGCTCGTAATTTAGGCTTAGAAGATATTTTAACTCCTGAAGAAGAAGTATTCTATCGCCAATTACAACCGATTAAAGATGGAGCAGGTAGTGTAGTTTGTTCGGGAACATCTTTCCTTGTCAGACGCAAAGCTTTAGAATCTATCGGTGGTTTTGTTACTGATTCTTTAAGTGAAGATTACTTCACAGGAATTAGATTATCAGCGAAAGGTTATCGTTTAGTTTATCTTGATGAAAAATTAAGCGCGGGATTAGCAGCCGAAAATATATCTGCCCATGCTACCCAAAGATTACGTTGGGCAAGAGGTACATTACAAGCCTTTTTTATTAAATCTAACCCTTTAACAATTCCTGGCTTAAATATTCTACAAAGATTAGCTCATTTAGAAGGTTTATTACATTGGTTTACTAGTATTGCTAGCGTCTTTTTCTTATTGATGCCTTTAGCCTATGCTTTCTTAAATATTATTCCTATTAGGGCTACTACAGATGAAATTTTATATTTCTTTTTGCCCTATTATATTATCCAAATAACAGTTTTTTCTTGGTTAAATTATCGATCGCGTTCTGCTATTCTTTCAGGGATTTATGGTTTAGTATTAGCTTTTCCTTTAGCTTTAACAGTAGTTCAAGTGATTCTTAATCCCTTCTCTAAAGGTTTTAAAGTAACACCTAAAGGGACTAAAAGCGATCGCTTTAATTTTAACTGGAAATTAGCCTTACCCTTACTTGTACTATTTACTTTTACTGCCTATAGTCTATGGGCTAATTTAAGTGCTTGTTGGATAGCTGAAATGAATGGTGAATATACTTATAGCTTAGAACACGTGAGAGGATTAGGCTTGGGTTGGATTTGGAGTAGTTATAACCTGATTACTATTGGTGCAGCACTATTGATTTTATTAGATGTACCTAAACCAGATTTGAATGAATGGTTTAATCTCAGAAGAACGGTAAAAATTAAAGTAAAAGAAATCACAAACCAAGATTTTTTTGGGATTACCACACTTATTTCTGAAGTAGGTGCTGATATCTCTTTAACTCAAGCAGAAATTCCTCGCTTAAGTAAAGGAGAAACTATTCCTATTGAGCTAACAATTCTTGAAGACAATATTATTTTATCAGGACAGATAACTAATGTTAGTCCCTGCGAAGATTTCTTAAAAGCTCATATCAAATTTGACCCCCTAACCCCAGAACAACAAAGACAGTTAGTGACTCTTTTATTCTGTCGTCCTGGTCAATGGAAGAAAAAAAATACCCCAGGAGAACTTGCTTCGGTATGGCTCTTATTTAAAATTTTATTACGACCTAAAGTTTTATTTGACCGCAATCCTCAAATTAATGCCATTAAAGTAGCTCAAATATGATTGAGTTGTTATTGATTAGTAGTATATAAATATTAAAAATGCAATATTTTCATAAACGATTACGTAATAGAGCATAATAAGAAACTGTTGGTACTCTCTCTTGAAAAAAATTACGAGCTATGCCCAAAACAGAGCGCAGAAACTTCTTATTGGATTTTGAAAAGCCCTTGTGTGAGCTAGAAGCACGAATTCAACAAATTCGAGAATTAGCTGATGAAAACCAAGTAGATGTTTCTGAAGAAATCGCTCAACTAGAAGCTAGAGCAAATGTTTTACGCCAAGAAATATTCAGTAGCCTCACCCCTGCTCAAAGACTGCAACTAGCTCGTCACCCTCGTCGTCCCAGCACTTTAGATTATATTCAAGCCATTACTGAGGAATGGATCGAACTACATGGCGATCGCGGAGGTTCTGACGATCCTGCTTTAGTCGGTGGTATAGCAAGGCTTAATGGCAAACCAGTAGTCATGTTAGGTCATCAAAAGGGTCGAGATACCAAAGATAATGTAGCTCGGAATTTTGGTATGGCAACCCCAGGAGGATATCGTAAAGCTCTGCGTCTGATGAATCATGCTAACAAGTTTGGAATGCCGATCGTTACTTTTATCGATACCCCAGGAGCTTGGGCGGGGGTTGATGCGGAAAAATTAGGGCAGGGAGAAGCGATCGCTTATAATTTGCGACAGATGTTTAGTTACGATGTCCCCATTATCACTACCGTAATTGGTGAAGGAGGTTCTGGGGGAGCATTGGGTATTGGTGTGGCAGATCATCTTTTCATGTTTGAACATTCTGTTTACACCGTAGCTAGTCCCGAAGCCTGTGCTGCTATTTTGTGGAAAGATGCGAAAAAATCAGGACAAGCAGCCTCAGCATTAAAAATAACCTCCAGGGATTTAAAAGAACTTGGTTTAATCGACCGAATACTTACAGAACCTGCCAGTGGAGCGCATTCAGAACCTTTAGAAGCAGCAGCTACTCTAAAACAGAATTTGCGGGAAAGCATCGAAAAACTTTCTGCGATGACCCCAGAAGCAAGAAGAAAGCTACGCTATAGCAAGTTCCGCCAGATGGGGATCTTTGAACAAGGGGAAATCTCGTGACATCCTCCCGACGCTGACCTAGCGGTACAGCGCGGGCTTCCCATTATCACTAATGGGCATTGCTCCCCTGGAACGCCACTTACCTACAACAAAGTTGCCCGACAGTACGACTTGAGAGCCAATTTCTGGCTTTTCGGGAGTCCCCCGATACGTTTCTTGTCCTCTGTTACAAATTTCTTGTCCAGAGGCTATATCTCTATCCACAACATAACCGCATTCATTACACTCATGTAGTCTGACACTCAAATCTTTTCTGACTTCGGTACGACAATTAGGGCAAGTTTGACTCGTTCCACGATGGTCTATCCGACCCACAAAGACATCTCTCTTTCGAGCTACATATTCTAGTATGTCTCTTTGCTTGCCGAAAGCAGCATCAATCGTATGCTTGCCCAGCATTCCCTTTGCCATTATGCGAAAATCACAATCTTCTACATAGATTGTGTCTGCCATGTCGCAAAGCTTATGGGCTAGTTTGAATTGATAATCAGTGCGTTTGAATGCTATATGGTTATGTTGTTTGGCTACTAAAGAGCGAGCTTTCTCATAGTTTTTCCCTCGTTCCTTTTTTCTTGACAGACGCTTTTGTAGCACTTTCAGCCGACTGTAGGCTGTCTTGAAAAATTTAGGTCTAGGTTCGGTATATCCATCGCTTGTTGCTATGTATGAGAGCAAACCGACATCAACACCAATTGCGTGACCATGAGGGATAGGACTCTTGAGCTCGAAATCCGATTCGACAGCTACTACAGCAAACCAACCCATTGCCTTTTTGACTACCCTAACTTGCTTGACAACAAAACCGACCGGAATCGGTCTGTGCAAGTTGATTTGTACTTTACCCAGCTTAGGCAACTGAATAGTCCAGTCGCTAAGTGGATTAGATTTGAACTGGGGAAATAGCATTGACTTCATTTGCCCATACTTTTTGAAGCGACAGAAGCCATAGCCTCTAGCTCTAAATGAATCCCAACTGTCATGCAGTCGTCTGATATTGGTTTGTAATACCTGAGACGGCACTGTCTTTAGTCGTGGAAATTTCTTTTTAGCTTTTGGTAAGTTGTTTTGTTGTTGGTGGTAGCTAGGAAACGGATAGTCCGCAGCCATGATATATTCAGATTCCAAACTACATCTATCGATTGGACATTTGCGAGAGGCAATCCAATCTTTGAGTTCTCGCAGTGCATAGTTATAAGACACACGGCAAGTTTCTAACCACTCATTAAGTAGTTCGATTTGCTGCGCGTCTGGGTATATGCGGTAGCGGTAGTTTAGTATCATAAGATTATTCTACCACTAAAAAATACAAGTGGTAGAATGTATATCTGCAAGGCATCGAGCCTCTTGATATACTTAAGGGAGTCCATGGATGAGGGGCTGTCTTCTGGGGTTTTCCCAGAAGTTTATACGCCCCGTCCCGACGCTGATTCAAAGAATACAGCGCGGGACTTATAGCTCCCTCAAACTCCCTCAAATGTTAAAAAAAAGCTGTTATTTTCATCCCAAAAAAACTTTGTTTCAAATTAACAATATGAGAATGCTATAATTGCCAAGGAAACATTTTGTTACATTTTAGTGAACATTACCCCACCTTGGTATGACCAGGTTTGCGTTCACCTAGTTAATGTGCAACGTTTTCCAGGTTGATCGGCATCTTAACTATTGTTTTAAACAGACTTGCAGTAACAGTATTGGTAGTACATCGAGAACACCAACCTATAGAAAGCTTATTTTATTTGCTATCACACATCTTTGGCAGATTCAACAAGAATCAGTCACTTGATATCATGGGGCGGAAGAAAGCTAAGTACCAAATTAGCTCTTTTGCTGCTGTATTTTACTGCTCTCCAGTCAAACATCCAAAAGTCAATTAGAGGCATGGAAATAAATCCACCCCCAAAATCACTAAGAGCAATTATTACTGGCGCAAGTAGCGGAATTGGTAAAGCAACAGCATTAGCTTTTGCCAAATCTGGTATCGATCTTGCCCTTGTAAGTCGCTCCTCAGAAAAACTTGAAGCTGTTGCCAATGCAGCTAGAGAAGTAGGAGTAGAGGCAAAGTCTTATGCTGTAGATTTAGCCGAAGTTGCCACAGTTAAACAAAAAATTTCAGCGATTGCCACAGATTTCGGTGCAGTCAATGTTCTAGTAAATAACGCTGGCATGGGTTACACTAATTCCTTAGAAAATACTTCCTTGGCAGACTGGCAGCAAGTAATTGAGCTTAATCTTACTAGCATCTTCCAATGCATACAAGGAGTCTTACCTTTAATGCGGAAAAATGGCAAGGGAACAATAATTAATGTAGCTTCCATCGCAGCTAATAACGCTTTTCCTGAATGGGGTGCTTACGGCGTTAGTAAAGCAGGAGTAGTTGCATTAACGAAAACACTGGCGATCGAAGAAAGAGCTAATGGTATCCGCGCTGTTATTGTTTCCCCTGGAGCAGTCAATACTCCAATTTGGGATACAGATACAGTAAATGCAGACCTCAACCGAGAAGCCATGCTAACTCCAGAGATTGTGGCTCAATCTATTCTCCACACAGTTTTATTACCACCACAAGCGGTAATAGAAGAAATGACCGTAATGCCCAGTGGAGGGGCTTTATAAACAAATCTCGATCGCTATCTTTTTTAGTAATTTGTTAACGGTCTTGTAATCTTATATCAATCGCAATCCGCAAGAGTTTTACTCACAATTCTTTTATTATGACACAAGTTTTTTCCAACGGTTCTAATTCTTCTATTAACAGTAATGGACTAAAATCTAGTCTGCGAGAGCAGGTTTCTAGTAGACCAGATCGTAACACTCATGATGGCAAAGAAGCTGTAATTAATGCTACTTCTGAAGCAGCTAAAGAAAAAATGATGGATGCTGTCAAAGTAATGTTGGAGTCCGTCGGCGAAGATCCAGACAGAGAAGGTTTACTAAAAACTCCTAAAAGAGTAGCGGAAGCGATGCAATTCCTTACTCAAGGATACAATCAATCTTTGGAAAAACTAGTTAATGGTGCAATCTTTGATGAAGGACACAACGAGATGGTACTGGTAAGAGACATTGATTTTTTCAGTCTCTGCGAACACCATATGCTACCTTTCATGGGTAGGGCGCACGTCGCCTATATCCCTAGTCAAAAAGTAGTAGGTCTAAGTAAGCTGGCGAGAATTGTTGAAATGTATGCTCGTCGCTTACAGGTACAAGAACGTCTTACCCGTCAGATAGCAGAAGCCATTCAAGAAGTATTAGAGCCTCAAGGGGTTGCTGTAGTTATGGAAGCGACTCATATGTGTATGTCGATGCGTGGAGTGCAAAAACCTGGCTCTTGGACTGTTACCAGCGCGATGTTAGGTGTTTTCCAAGATGAGCAAAAAACCCGCGAAGAATTCTTAAACTTAATTCGCCACCAACCTAGCTTCATGTAAATAAAGTAAGTAGGCTACTGATTAATAATTACTTTTAATTGGGTTGAAATACACTTAACCCAATTTTTGTTACTTTTAATTTGTGAATTTATTTACAGCATCAAACATAAAATAAATAATACCAATATTATTTATTTCATACATCCTCGCGCGTTCCTAAGTCCGCGACATTTGAGGGCGAGGGACTCGCTTTGTACCCTGTGCTTGTCCAATCGCGCTGTTGAGGTCTCCTCAAAGGCTTGCCCTAAAGGATATCGCTCCCCTAAAGGACTTCCTTTAGGGCATATGACGGAAGTTTGCGAGGGTTCCTCGTGTCGTGGTCGCTCCCCAAATCACCAACGTCTAAATTTTAATTAGCAAATTTCTAAATCCCAACTGGAGGTAAATTGAATTTTTCCTTCTTCTACTAATTTCCAAGCGGTTTCTTTAAGAGTACGATGAGATAGCCCCTGTTGATCGGCAAAACGAGCTTCTAGCTCTTGAAGACTCATTGGAGTTTGGTGTTCGTGTAATCTCTTCAATAACCAAGATGTGGTTTGTTCTGCTTGTTGTGGTAAAGTATCGATGCTCATGATGATGAAAATATCTTGCGGGCGACTATCTAATATACTCTACATATAGTGTTATTGACTGCTTTCTATAGAAATTATGACACTACCTATAGCTTTTATTATTATGCCCTAAGTTTGAGAAAAAATGTACTTAAATAAAAATTAAATTAGTTAAGTTGCCCAATTTATAGTTTTTTAACTTGCAATAAACAAATAAAAACCCCTCCACTAAACAATAGAGAGATTTTATGAATAGTTAACCGCTACGCCGTCTTACCGTAGTTTACGACCTGGTAAAACCAGGTGGGTACTCGCGAGTTAAATGTCTATTTCCGAGTCCAGGCTCGGTTTACTTTCAAAAAACTCAAGCGAATGCCCTAATAAATCAAGCATAGATCATAAACTATGCCAGCAGTCACCAACGTAGTAGCATAACTTTTTCTATCTTAATGAGTTTTAAATTTTTAGCAAGGGGTTGAAGTAAAAAATAATCTTATCTGCATAAAGCTGGCTTTTTTTCCGCGATAAAATTCAGAGAGAAAATCTTATCATGAGTTTCCGTGGAGCTAAAGCACGTAATTATCGCTTATAAAGCAGGACACGATACTAGCAAGCAGTGGGCAGATAGATGTGCTCAAGAGCTAGAAAGCCTTGAATGTCAGGTCTTAATGGGCCCTAGTGGAATTAAAGATAATCCTTATCCTGTATTTCTGGCTTCTTCCACTAGCAAGATTGATTTGGCTATAGTTTTAGGAGGAGACGGTACTATTCTGGCAGCAGCGAGGCATCTTGCTCCTGAAGATATTCCTATTTTGGCAGTTAATGTGGGAGGTCATTTAGGTTTTTTGACTGAACCTTTTGATTTGTTTCAGGATACGGCAAAGGTTTGGCAACGTTTGGAATCAGATATTTATGCCGTACAAAGACGAATGATGTTGTCGGCTCAATTGATTGAAGGCGATCGCAATAATTTTGCAACAGTTAGCGAAAGATTTATTTGTCTTAACGAGATGTGTATCAAACCTGCCAGTATCGATCGAATGCCTAGTTCTATCTTAGAAATGGAGGTAGATGGAAAAGTGGTCGATCAGTATAGTGGTGATGGTCTACTGGTAGCTACTCCTACTGGTTCTACTGGTTATACTGTTTCTGCTGGTGGCCCTATTTTGCATCCAGGAATGGAAGCGATCGCTGTGACTCCCATATGTCCCCTGAGCTTATCTAGTAGTTGCCTTGTTTTGCCTCCTGCTAGTGTGGTTAGCGTTTGGCCTTTAGGAGATTATGAGGTAAACACAAAACTCTGGACTGATGGAGCTTTAGCTACTAGGGTTTGGCCAGGACAAAGGGTCATGATCGGTATTGCGGATTGTCAGGCAAAATTTATTCTCTTGCGAGAGAGTTACTCGTTTTATCAAACTATTCGCGAAAAACTACAATGGGCGGGAACAAGAGTTCACTATAAAAGAAATGGTCAAGGCTAATTAGCGAGAAATGACGCAGGATCAATTGTGAAATAACAAGTATTATTAACTGATAACTAAATATTGGTGGACGATTTGCAATTTATGCCTTAAAAAACATAAAGTAAAGGTTATTTTTTGCCACTAATTATTGGAATTGATGGCTTGCAAGTATTTTCCGAACTTTTTGCTAGTTAAATAAAAAAATGATTGTTTCCGAACTTTGCATCTATCCGATTAAATCCTGTCAGGGGATTCAACTCAAAACGGCCGAGGTAACTGCTAAAGGTTTCTTGTGGGATCGGGAAATGATGTTGATTTCTCAACGGGGTAAATTTCTTACTCAAAGACAATTCCCTCAACTAGCTAGGGTTCAAGTGCAATTAGTTGATGATTCCTTGACATTATCTATGTCTGATAATAGTTTAGAACCATTAACTTTTACTCCTATTTTGCGAGGAGAAGAAATCGAAGTAGAAATTTGGCGAGATCGCACTATTGGGATCGATCAAGGAGATCTCGTTGCTCAATGGTTTCATCAGGTATTGGAATTGGACAATACTAAAAAATGTCGCTTGGTGAGACAATCACCCCAATATAAGCGCAAAGTACAGCACAGACTTTCTGGGAATCACGAAAATACTGTCAGCTTTGCTGATGGTTATCCTTGCTTATTAACGACTACTGCTTCTTTAGCAGAGTTAAATCGCCGTATTATGGATACCTATCAAGATTCTTCTGAGATTGTCTCTATGGATCGTTTTCGTTCTAACATAGTTGTCGAAACTGAAATTCCTTTTGATGAGGATAATTGGAAAAGAATTCAGATCGGAGAACTTGTGTTTGCAGTGGTTAAGCCTTGTAGTCGCTGTATTATTCCTACTGTAAATCAACAAAATGGCGATCGCAATAAATTAAAAGAGCCTTTGCGAACTTTAGGCACATTTCGTCAGTTCGGAGAACAAGGAGTCATGTTTGGAGAAAATATGATTCCCCTCCATCCTGGGACGATTTCTGTTGGCGATCGCTTACAAATCTTAACAGTTAGATAAGAGAGCAGATAACTGTTCGAGTTACTGGGGGCTGGGAAAAAGAAATTAAAAGTATTGTTTCTGAGGATAAAACCACTGTTCTTCTATGTGGACAAGGTTTAATCGATCGAACAAACGTTTCTTCAATCAGGAATTTTTGACAAACTCCCGAAGCTCTAATTTTACCTTTAACTATCAAAATCATGATAAATACTCATTTATACTCTTTTTTAATTTGATTGACGATGGTTTCCTAAAAATAAATAATTTATTACAAAAATTTTAAAAAACAGTAATAATACTGAACTCAATTGTTGATTGTTCGGATTATAGTTCAATTATTAGCAGCAAAATTGTTTACGACCAAAAACGTTTTGGGAATAAATACTTAAGAGCTTATTTCTGTGTGAGAAGTGAATGGCGAGCTATGTCTCCTAGATAATACTTAAATCATAGGAGAACCATGAAACCTTCACAATTATTGAAACTCTTGTTAGCAGCAGGTACTATTAGCAACTTTTTTCCTTCATCTTCTGTACTTGCATCATCTTTTGGTGAAACGGAAGTAAATCATCGTCAGTTTGCAGTGGTAGCTGCTCCTTATCGTCATGGTTATAATCTTTTAATTCTCGAACAAATGCCAGGTCAAAGACCATGCTGGAGTGAAACAGGAAGTAACCCTACTGTTATTGAACCTTTGTTTCTAGAGTTTGATTTTACCAATGCTTGTGTAAGAAGTGCTGATAGTAATAGCTATTCAATTCGTTTTGAAGGCGAAGATTATGGCTTAGATTACTTACTAAATGTTGTTGAGAGAGAGGGCGAATTGCATTTAGTTGGTACTCCTCGCGATTCTAGTAAACCAGAATTACATATTGGTAAGACTAATGGTTTAAGTTCGGGTTCTTTGAAAATTCAGCTTAATTCAGAATGGCATTTGACTAAACGGACTTATCAAGGAAATCCTACAGAACACGTTTATCTCAGCAATACGTCTGATTTAGAAGAGCAACTTGTTAGTCAATCAGTTTCTAGCAATGAGGCTAGTAATCATGAGGCTAATAATCAACAGTCAACTAAACCATTAAACAACGATCGACAGCCAGCAGGAACTGTCTATCAGCAGCCAGTAACTTATCCCGTACAACAGCCAGTAGGAACTGTCTATCAGCAGCCAGTAACTTATCCCGTACAACAGCCAGTAGGAACTGTCTATCAGCAGCCAGTAACTTATCCTGAAATACCTCTAAACATTAACTATCAGCAAAATAAATAGCAGTAA
>NZ_LR213793.1 GCF_900659865.1 Hyella patelloides LEGE 07179 | reverse complement strand
GCACATCTCGGTTTGGATTTGTCTATACCTGATAATATTATTTTGTTATTTCAACCTCCTTACTGTCAGTAACGTTAATCCGATTGAAAGATTGTGGAAAGAAGTCAAAAAATTCTTGAAAAATAAAGTCTTTGATTCCCTAGATTTTTTAAGAAGAAAACTAGCAAATATCTTAGCTGAATTTACTCAAGCAGATATCGCTTCCATTACGGGATTTGATTTCATTCTCGATGCATTATCTGTAGCTGAACTTTAGGAAATTGGTATTACGTCGCCTTGTCTCATGGGTAACATATTTGTTTTTTATAGCATACATCTAGATCTTGATTGTAATCTGGTAATTTGAGAATCAAGAGTAATTAAGAAAAAAATATAAAATGAATACTTTTCCTGACAATTTACAAGAAGCTATAGTTCAAGCGAAAGAAGCCACTAAAAATGCGATCGCGGACGGTTATACTAGAGTACAGGTAGAATTTGTCATTCCTGAAATTCCCCTACAAGCTCAATATTTAGCATTGGAGTTTGCCAAACTGTTTGAAGAGTATGGCTCTGGTGTTAAGGTGCTGTTTCCCGATACTGGTGCTGCTATGTTAGCCAAAAGAGATTGGGGATCGATGCCTTTTCAAGTATCAGATATGGGTAGTCGCTTCACCCCTATAGAAAGCAAAGTGGCGGATACGGATGAGGTGTTTATTTTGGCTTGTCCTTCTTCTGTAGAAGTCGAAAGAGTAGAAAAACTTTGTAACCTTGCAGGCGATCGCCCTGTGGTATTATTGATCCCACAATTGGAAGATGTGGCTGTTGTAGGTATTGGTTTGGCTGCGCGTCAGTTAAGAGATAGATTTATTAGTACTCTTTATTCTTGTTATTATATTCGTCCTATAGAAGATGCTTCTATTTTGCGTTGTCACCCTTCCCCTTGGCAAATTTGGTTGGAAAAAGAGAAAGGATATGAATTAGGAGTGGAGTTATCTAGTAAGCCAATGGGAGAAGAATTAGATCGCTTATTATTAAAGTTAACTGCACCAGAAGAGGGAGAAGAATCAGCTAATAATCAACGCAAAAAACCAGGAATCTTTGGTGACTTACAGAAATTTCTCAAAGCGTTAAGCCAATAATCAGTATTAAATTACTAGTTATCAGTTACTAATCCACAACCCACAACCCACAACAGTAGAGACGTTTCAGTTTCAGTAAAACGTCTCTAACTATCCCTGTTTAAAGCAGCCATTAAAGCCTTGTGGCTAGTAGTTTGATATACCCCAGTTAAGTATTGCTGTACGACTTCTGCATCAGCAGCCATTAGGGGAATATTACCTAAAATATCGAGAACAGTTTTGTTGTCTGTAGGGGGAACAATTGCGACTAACGAAGAATCTAAAGATTCATTATATTGCCAAAATTCTTGCAAATTACTAGTAGTTTTTCCTGCTGTTTTTGCTTTAGAAGCTGTTTCTTTTTTCTTGTTACTAGCTGCTTTATTCGTAGGAGATTTTTCTTTAGTGGATTTACTACGTAATTGACGTAAACTACCTAATATTTGCTCTTTACTACGTCCTCGTAGCTGAAAAATCAAAAAGGGATCTTCAGAAAAGCGATCGCCTAATTGATAATAAACTGCTGCAATATGTTTACATGGGTTAGCTTTATCGGGACAAGAACAGCGAGAACGAACATCAGTTAAGCTATAAGGAAATAAACTTAAACCATTACTGGTAAAAACTTGTTCAATATCTTTAGGCATTTCTCCAGCTAATAACTGAGCCGAAAAAATAGCTTTTTCTGACATGGTTTTAATTACACAATCCCAATCTTCCTCATTAAAAGGAGGTTGCGACATCATTTTTAAAGCTCGTTCTTGATTTTCATCTTTAAAAGGTTCAAGAGAAAGACGCACTTGATAAGGTTCTGCTTCACTTCCCTGTACTGAAGATAATACTTCATTGTCTACAATATCAATACTTAAAACATTTCCTTCTCTAGCATAGTTTCTTCCTCTTTCTAGACGTTTTTTAAAACGATAAGAGTCTAAAAGTTCTAACCATCTTTCAACCCACCATTCACGCCCTGCTAACTGAAAGTTTGTCATTATATTTATATTTACGAAAAATATTCTAATAATTTTTTGACCTTAATCGATCTCCGTCAACACTCGCTGTGGAATAGCGCAACAGCCTTGCAGGAGGGTTTCCCGACCCAGAGGACTGTTGTAAGATAGCGCGCTTTTCAGTCACGCATTTCCTCCCGTCAACACATCACCTTTAAAGTACTTGGATTACTCTTTTAACTAGCTAACAGCTTTAAGCTCCGAGCTTCTAAGCTCCAGGTTCAACTCCTCCGTCTCAAGCGATTCAAGCTTATAGCTTACTTATAGCTAATGGCTTAGAGCTAGTTTTAAGAGAGTGATTTTTCTAGGATTGGAACTAGACTCAATCGCCTTGAAGTTGGTCAGAGAAAGACCTGTCTTTTCAAGGCGGGGTATCTCTGACTTCGTTAATTTCAACTATTCTCTTTTTTTTAGCAAAATCTAAATTAGGGGATTTCAATTATTCATTATTCAAACTTGCAATTGTAGTTGGCATCATCGCAGCTACTCTTTCCACAGAAATATCACGGACAGCACTTAAAGCCAGATCGAAGATTTTTCGGGGTTGGATATCATCTTCGATCAAACTCCAGAGCCTTTGTACCTCGTCGGTATGAAGTCTATCATCTTCTGTGAGTGCTAGTAATAGTTGATTGCGTAGATACTGACCTTCTTCTGACAGAATGTATTGTAAACCTAGTTGAGCAGTGGGTAAAATATCGAAACCTGCATCAGAGCGAGCGATTACGATCATGTTCTCTAATCTTTTCCATTGGAATTTACCATTTTTGATTAAGACATCTAGTAAACGTCTACGTAATTGGGGTGATTCCCCTGTAAGCAAGCGTCGGGAAACGTAAGGATAGGATACTTCCACAATTTTAAAGTTGCGATTGAGACTTAAAGCTAAACCTTCTTGAGTAATCAGCGATCTAATAATTAAAGCAAACTTAGAAGGTACACGGAAAGGATATTCATACATCAATTCCGAAAATTCATCAGTAATGGTTTTAAAGTTAAAATCAGCAACGCTTTCTCCCATCGCTTTACCTAAAACCTTTTCTAAAGCGGGGATAATTGGTCTAATATCCGTATCTCCAGTTAAGAAACCCAATTGCACAAAGTCATTGGCTAACTCTTGATAATCACGGTTAATTAACTGTACAACTGCACTGGTAAGAGTTTCTTTGGTTTTTTCATTTAACTGATCCATCATCCCAAAATCGATATATGCCATGCGACCATCAGGAGTAGCAAATAGATTACCAGGATGGGGGTCAGCGTGGAAAAATCCGTGTTCTAATAGCTGTCGTAAACCAGAAGTTACACCAATACGGATCAAGGTGTCAGCATTTAGTCCAGCAGCTTTGATTTTGTCTAAATCGTTAAGTTTCAAACCATTAATCCACTCAAGAGTTAAGACACAGGTATTGGTATACTGATTATAAATACAGGGAACTTTTACTTCAGGATCTCCCGCGAAGTTAGCTGCAAATTTCTCGGCGTTTTTCGCTTCATTGAGGTAATCGATTTCTTCAAAAATTTTACAGCCAAACTCATCCACAATTAAAGTCAAATCATGACCCAAGTTTAAAGGTAGCCAGGGAGCTAACCAAGCAGCACCCCAGCGCATTAAGTAAAGATCGAGACTAATTACAGGACGCAAGTTAGGACGCTGTACCTTCACAGCAACTTCTTCTCCTGTATGAAGTACCCCTCGATATACTTGACCTAAGCTAGCTGCTGCGACTGGGTTAGGAGAAATCTCGCGATAAACCTCATTAACTGTACGACCTAATTGCGCTTCAATGATGTTAAAAGCAGTCTGATTATCGAAAGGGGGTAGTTGATCCTGTAGCTTGATCAACTCTGCTAAAAAGTCTTTGCGAATTAAATCTGGTCTAGTGGATAATGCTTGTCCTACTTTGATAAAGGTCGGACCTAAGTTAGTTAGAATCTTTCGTAATTCGGTGGCTCTTTTAGGTTGATTAGTTTCTACTTGATTTGTCCACTTATCTAAAAGTAAATGAAAGATAAAATTACCAAATAACCAGGCTACTGATACAGCACGCCATAGTACTAACCAGGGTCGAGAGCGATAATATTTCGCGATCGCTTTTTGATTATATCCTACAAACTGCTTTCCTTCTATCTTTCGGTTAGCACCAACCACTTCATCTTGATTCACTAACTTATTGATTACCCCTTAGTAATGTAATATTGACCAACGGTCACAGCAGGCTTCGTCGTTTTACGGCGGAGTAATCTGTGACGAGTTTTTTATTTAGTATTTAACTTTAGTATACAAAAATACAGATTATTTAATCTAAAATAATATCAAAAAAAGTGGTGGTTCGTTGTTCGTTGTTAAAACTTTTGACGAGCGACCCCGCGCCGCCATCAGGCTTTTATACCCGTCGCATTGGGTGTTTATCCCCATCGCATTTGGGGACAAGGGAATGCGCGCAGTCGTGACTTTATTCTTCCTCCTTTCTTCTTTCCTCTTCTCCGATCTTTTTTCCTGAAATTAAACCGAAGCGACAGCGACTTTTAACATCTCTTCAGGAGTAAGACGATCGTGAACAATGCGACCATCCTTAAACCAGACTATTCTTTCTGTTTGTTTGGCTACTTCTGGTTCATGAGTCACCATGATAACCGTAATGCCACTATCGTGAAGTTCCTGAAAAATATTTAACACCTCTTGGGTAGTTTGGGAATCCAAAGCACCAGTAGGCTCGTCTGCAAGTAAGATTAGGGGTTGATTTACTATAGCACGAGCGATCGCAACTCTTTGTTGTTGTCCCCCAGATAGTTGAGTGGGTTTACTATCAATTCTGTTACCCAAACCCACTTTAGCTAAAGCTGTTTCTGCTCTTTCTTTTCTTTCTTCGATGGATACGCCAGCATAAATCATCGGTAGCATGACATTTTCTAGCGCACTCATTTGCGGTAATAGATGAAACTGCTGGAAGACAAAACCGATCTTACGGTTACGAATCGCTGCTAATTGGTCTTTATCCAAGGCAGAAACCGCCACCCGATCTAAATAATACGCTCCTGCGGTGGGACGATCTAAACAGCCGATAATGTTCATTGCTGTAGACTTTCCTGAGCCAGAAGCACCCATAATAGAGCAGTATTCACCCTGATGAATAGTTAAATCAACTTTATCTAAAGCATGAACAGTGGTCTCTCCTGTACCGTAAATTTTCTCGATTGCTTCTAAACGGACAATAACAGATTGATTGCTCATTGTTAATGATTTGTAGTTAACTATTTTATTGTGGCATTTTGTTGGCTGCTGCTGCTGCTATCAAAGTGCTACTTCACTTGCTTCATCAAACTTACACACATGAACCCTCAAACTATCGTTGTTAAAATTGGCACTTCTAGCCTGACACAAAAAAACGGTCAAATTGCGATCGCTACTATTGCTTCTTTGGTGGAAACTTTAACTGCTTTACGCCAAAAAGGACATCGTATAGTTTTAGTGTCTTCTGGTGCAGTAGGAGTGGGTTGTCTGAGACTTAATTTAAAAGAAAAACCCCGTAAAATGGCTCTCAAACAAGCAGTAGCTGCGGTAGGACAGGGGCGACTGATGCGGACTTACGATGATTTATTTAATAGCTTGGGACAGCCGATTGCTCAAATACTATTGACTCGCCGAGAATTGATGGAACGTAATTCTTATGTCAATGCTTCTAATACCTTTGAAGAGTTATTGAATTTAGGCGTAATTCCGATTGTTAATGAAAATGATACGATCGCCGTTGATGAATTAAAATTTGGAGATAATGATACCCTATCTGCTTTAGTGGCTAGTTTAATTAAGGCAAACTGGTTATTTCTCTTAACAGATGTAGATCGTTTGTATTCTGACGATCCGAGAATTGTACCTAATGCGACACCCATTGATTTAGTTAGTAGCAACGAATTCAATCAGTTACAGGTAACAGCAGGGGGAAGTGGTTCGAGTTGGGGTACAGGAGGTATGGCGACCAAACTAGCAGCAGCCCGTATTGCCACCAGTTCAGGGGTTACTATGGTAATTACTCAAGGTCAACAACCCCAAAACATTCTCAAAATCCTTGATGGGGAATCTCTGGGAACTAAATTTGAACCCCAAACCCAAACCGATAACGCTCGCAAACGCTGGATTGCTTATGGCTTGATTCCTATGGGTAAACTGTATCTTGATGATGGTGCAGTAACCGCAATTACTCAACGAGGCAAATCTTTATTACCCGCAGGGATTACTAATGTGGAAGGAGAATTTACGGCGGGAGATGCAGTTCAATTATGCGATCGCAATTTACAAGAAGTCGCTAGAGGTTTAGTAAATTACAGTAGTCAAGAATTAAACAAAGTAAAAGGCTCTCATTCTACTGATATTGCCAGTATATTGGGCTATAATGCCTCCGACACCGCAATTCACCGTGATAATTTAGTGATTAAAGATTGATAATGGTTGGTTATTAGCTTATTTCGTATAAAAAGATTTCCAATTATCGTGCTTAATTTGGTGATATCCTCTGCTTTTAATAAAGTCATCAAATTCGTTATTACCAACTGAAGGAAATTCTAGCTGAATTTGTTCTCTGATATTTTCTAATAAATTGTTTCCCAGCAAAAGATGATGTTTTCCTGTTAATGCTTTATCGTACCAAGTTGATAATTCTTCAATAGTAATAATACTTTGAATACGCGATCGCCAACCAATCTGAGTTAATAAAGAAATTTTTTAATAATTGAATTAAGAGCATTTTGAGCATCACTTATAGTATTGGAGAAACTGTTTCCCATAATTTCTTTCGTATATATTTGGGCGTAGCAGAATATTTTAATTGAATACTGGTAATTATTTGTTGAGCAACAGCTTCTATTACAGGGACAGTCACACTATTACCCGTTTGTTTCCGAATTTGAGTATAGGGAACAACAATTTTAAAGTTATCAGGAAAACCTTGAAGACGAAGTAATTCTCTTGATGTCAATCTTCTAATTCCATTAACTAGAAGATAGTTATAAGATGCTCCTGCTCTTAAAGCGCAAGAATATTCAAGTGCGGAAATATTACCACTTTTATTTTCATGCCAAATCGCAGGGATTGGATAGTTAGGTTTGACTTTTAATAGTCTTTTTTTTCTAATTTCTGGAGAAACAAAATATTTAGAATCAACATCATCATCACTTTCTAATATTATTGATAAATTTGGTTTAATACCAATTGATTTGGGAAAATAAAACTCAATATTATCCCTAAATCCAACAATAATAGTTCTTTCTCTTTTCTGGGAAATTCCAAAATCCAGAGAGTTTAAAACTGTATGATAAACACAATAACCTAAATTTTCTAAATGTCTGATAATAGTGTTAAATGTTCGTCCTCTATCATGAGATTTTATGTTTTTAACATTTTCCAATAAAAAAGCGTAGGGAAGTTTGATTCTAAGAATTTCTTCGATGTTAAAAAACAAAGTTCCCCTTGTATCTAAAAAACCTTTTTGATCTCCACAAATACTAAATGCTTGACAAGGAAATCCTGCCAATAAAATATCATGGTCAGGAATTGCTTCAGGTTTTATTTGAGTAAGATCACCTTGGGGACGTTCGCCAAAATTAGCCTCATAAGTATCTTGAGCGTATTTATCCCATTCAGATGAAAAAACGCATTTTCCGCCAATATTCTCAAAGCCCAGTCTAATACCGCCAATACCAGCGAATAAGTCTATAAATCTAAACTTCATTAATTGTTATTCTAATTGACTGAATTTTGCTGATTCACAATACTCTGAATTGTACCGAACTGGATTTATTATATTGTCATCTTTTCCTGATAACTCAACACGGTATTACTCAATAACATTGCTACTGTCATAGGACCAATACCCCCAGGTACAGGAGTAATATAACTAGCTACTTCCGCAACAGCATCATAAGCTACATCACCAACTAAGCGAGATTTTCCATCACTATCTGTAACACGATTGATTCCCACATCAATAACTACCGCACCTGGTTTTACCATATCTGGGGTAATCATTTCAGGTTTACCCACTGCTGCGACTAAAATATCTGCTTGGCGACAAACTGCGGTTAAATCTTGAGTACGAGAATGAGCAATGGTTACTGTTGCATTGGCTTCTAAAAGCATTAATGTGATGGGTTTGCCCACTAAAATACTTCTACCTACTACTACCGCTTTTTTCCCTGATAAAGCAATATTGTATTCTGCCAAGAGCTTCATGACTCCTGCTGGAGTACAACTACGCAAACCAGTTTCAGAACGCACTAAATGACCCAAATTTACGGGATGCAAACCATCAGCATCTTTTTGGGGGTCTATTTCATGTAATAAAGCCACTGAGTCCAAACCATCGGGTAAGGGTAACTGAACTAAAATACCATCAACGCGATCGTTTTCGTTCAGGCGATGAATTTCTGCGGTTAATTCTTCTTGGGTAACTTGTGCTGAAAAATGTTTTCCTACCGAAGCAATACCCACTCTGCTACAGGCTTTTTCTTTATTACGTACATAAACTGCGCTAGCAGGATTATCGCCCACCATTAAAACTGCTAACCCTGGAGGACGACCAATATTCGGTTCTAAAGTAGCAATTTTTTGTTGTAAATCAGATTGGATTTTTTTCGCTAAGGCTTTTCCGTCTAAGATTTGCGCTTTAGTTGTATTCATCTACCCTGTAGGTTCTATCAGTTTCGGTTTCTAATTACGATCGAAACAAAAATATTAGCAAAAAAGTGTTAAGACATATTTTTTATTCACAATGTAATATTAAAAAGTGCAAAAATCTATTGCAACATCTATAAATTATTTATGAAGATCTGAAAAATGTCTTTAGCGATCGCTTCCTAGCTAAAATGACAATTAGGTATTAATCAATCAATATAGGGGAAAAGTTCTAATTTCCTAGAAAATAATGAATAACAATTATCGCCATTATTACAATAGTTAATTTTATTATTTGTATAGATTGAACTCTCAAAAAATTAATAACTAAAAGCATTTTTATTTTTTTTGTATTGTCAAAAAATTTTCACCTCATCATTTCAATTAATTAACTAAGTCTCAAGGTCATAAGCCAAAAATCCCTATCCCAAATCTAAATAAATAGTGATAAACTTGAAAGGTTGTCAAAATTCGCACATTCAGGAATTCGGGTGTTTTCCCAGAAATCAAGAAAATGTCCCTGAATGGAGGATTAACCCGAAAAGGAGTTAAAAATTAAATGCCAGTAGTATCACTAGCAGAATTGTTAGAATCTGGTGTTCACTTTGGACACCAAACCCGTCGTTGGAATCCCCGCATGGCTCAGTATATTTATACAGCCAGAAACGGCGTTCATATTATTGACTTGGTGCAAACTGCACAGTTAATGGAAGAAGCGTATGATTTTATGCGTAACTCTTCTGAACGAGGTAGAAGAGTACTTTTTGTTGGTACAAAACGCCAAGCAGCAGGAATTATTGCTCAAGAAGCTAGTCGTTGTGGTTCTTACTATGTGAATCAAAGATGGCTTGGTGGAATGCTGACTAACTGGGAAACTATTAGAACCAGAGTAGAAAGATTAAAAGAATTAGAGAGACTAGAAGAAAGTGGTGCTTTAGATAAAAGACCCAAAAAAGAAGCTTCTATGTTGCGTCGAGAGTTGGGCAAATTGCAAAAATATCTCGGTGGTATCAAAACCATGCGTAAAGTACCCGATATTGTTGTAATTGTCGATCAAAAAAGAGAACACAATGCTATCTCTGAATGCCAGAAGCTAAACATTCCCGTAGTATCTATTCTCGATACTAACTGTGACCCTGACATAGTAGATGTCCATATTCCTGCTAACGATGATGCTATTCGCTCCATCAAATTGATTGTGGGTAAGTTAGCTGATGCTATTTACGAAGGTCGTCATGGTGAAGCTGCTGCTCAAGAAGATTACGAAGAGTTTGAAGAGGGAATTTATGATGGTGAATATCCCGATGCGGAAGAATATGACGATGAAGAAGCAGCAGAAGCCGTAGAAGTTGTAGAAGCCGTAGAAGCTGTAGAAGCCGTAGAAGCCGTAGAAGCCGTAGAAGCAGCAGAAGCAGCAGAAGCCGTAGAAGCCGTAGAAGCCGTAGAAGTAGCAGAAGCAGCAGAAGCCGTAGAAGCCGTAGAAGAAACTGCTGATGGAGATAGCGAAGAGTAATTTGTTGGTTGTTGGTTGTTTTTTTTTGACTAATGAGTGTATTTTGTAAATCAGAAAAAATCTTTTCTACAAAATAACTTTTTAAGGGAAAAGCCATAACATATACAATGTAATATCTGCGTATATCAAGTCTTTTCCCTAGACCAACAATATTTGATATCGATCGTTAATCAATCAATTGAATTATTTTTGATAAACAATATTACATAGGACAATATCACTGACGGTTATTTCGTTATCAAGATTGATAGACTAGGAATAAAAAACATGGCGCAAATATCAGCAAAATTAGTCAAAGAACTCCGTACTCAAACTGGTGCGGGGATGATGGATTGCAAAAAAGCTCTTGCAGAAAATGACGGAGATATTACCAAAGCTATGGAGTGGCTGAGGAAAAAAGGTACTATCTCGGCAGAGAAAAAATCAGGTCGAATAGCATCAGAAGGTTTGGTTGATAGCTACATTCATACTGGTGGGCGTATCGGTGTGTTAGTAGAAGTTAACTGCGAAACTGACTTTGTGGCTCGTGGAGATCAATTTAAGGAATTGGTTCGCGATGTGGCAATGCAAGTCGCTGCTTGTCCTAACGTCGAATATGTCAGAGTAGAAGATATTCCCGAAGAGATTGTGGCGAAAGAAAAAGAAATTGAAAAAGGTCGAGATGATTTAGCAGGTAAACCCGACAACATCAAAGAAAAGATTGTTGAAGGTAGAATTGGTAAGCGTCTCAATGAACTAGCTTTGATGCCTCAACCTTACATTAAAGACCAAAGTATTACAGTAGAAGAGTTAGTAACAAATACTGTTGCTGCTCTGGGTGAAAACATTCAGGTACGCCGTTTTGCTCGCTTTATCTTGGGTGAAGGTATTGAGAAAGAAGAGACTAATTTTGCTGATGAAGTAGCAGCCCAAACTGGTCAGAAATAAGTTTTTGAATTTAGTCACGACGAGCGCGTTCCCTTGCCCTAAAGGATTCCCTTCGGTCACCCTAAAGGACTTCCTTCGGTCGCGCACTATCGTCGGCGCGGGGTCGCTCGTCAAACATTGGTAGGGTGGGTAATGCACTAAAGTACTTCCTTCGGTCGCCCACCCTATATTTTTACTGTCTATTGGTATTAGATTGTAATTTCACAGCTTAAATCCCCCGATTCTTGGGAAAAACGCAAGTTTTCTTTGTAATCTACAGGACAGTCAATTATGGCAGGAATATCTTGACTTAGAGCTTCTTTAAGAGTAGGAATCAGATCGGCAGCTGATTTAACACGATAGCCTTTTACACCCATACTTTCAGCAAATTTAACGAAATCTGGGTTACCAAAATCAACAAACGAAGAATGACCAAATTGACTGATTTGCTTCCATTCGATTAAGCCGTAACCGTCATCATTAAATATCAGAGTGACAAAGGGTGTTTTGGCTCTGAGGGCAGTTTCTAATTCCTGAGAATTCATCATAAAACCACCATCTCCAGTGACAGCCACTACCTTTTTATCAGGATGAACCAATTTAGCAGCGATCGCTCCAGGAATCGCAATCCCCATCGCAGCAAAGCCATTGGAAATTAAACAGGTATTAGGACTATCACAGTGGTAGTGACGCGCCATCCACATTTTATGCGCCCCGACATCAGAGATTACAATATCTTCTGGTCCCATGACTTGTCTTAAGTCATGAATGATTTTTTGGGGTTTAATCGGAAATTCGTTATCTTTGGCATAGTATTCGTAATTTTCCAAGATCTTACTTCTTAAGCCAGTAGCCGAAGAACTAGATTTACCCTGACGATCTGTACGCTTCATAATATCCATCAGAGAATCGGAAATATCCCCGACGACTTCTACTGAAGGAATATAGCTACTATCAATTTCAGCATGAGTCATCCCAATATGAATAATGGGGATTGTCCCTTCAGGATTCCATTTTTTGGGGGAGTATTCGATTAAGTCATAACCCACCGCAATCACTAAATCTGCTTCATCAAAAGCACAACTGATTAAATCTCGCTGTTGTAAACCGACTGTCCAGAGTGAGAGAGGGTGAGTATAGGGAACTACGCCTTTTCCCATAAAAGTATTTGCCACAGGAATGTTTAACTGAGTGACAAACTCTGTAAGGGCTTCGCTGGCGTGGGCGCGAATCGCTCCGTTACCTACTAGAATGAGGGGATTGTTGGCTTTTGCGATCGCAGCAGCAGCTTTATTGATGCTCTTATAAGAAGCATAAGTTTTTTCGCGATCGTCTTGTTGCAAAGGTTTGAGATTACCAATGGACATGGCTGCAATATTTTCAGGAAGATCTATATGTACTGCTCCTGGTTTTTCTGCTTGGGCTAGTTTAAAAGCTTTACGAACGATTTCTGCGGTATTATTAGGGCGAACAATTTGCGTATTCCATTTTGTTACGGGAGCAAACATAGCTACCAAATCGAGATACTGATGAGACTCAATATGCATCCGATCTGTACCTACTTGTCCTGTAATCGCTACTAGAGGCGCACCATCTAAATTAGCATCGGCTACCCCAGTCATCAGATTAGTTGCACCAGGACCCAAGGTAGAAAGACAGACCCCAGCTTTGCCTGTCAACCTACCATAAACATCTGCCATAAAAGCAGCACCCTGTTCGTGACGGGTAGTAATAAATTGAATCGAAGAATTTCTTAAAGCTTCCAGAATATCAAGATTTTCTTCTCCTGGTAAACCAAATAGATACTTCACTCCTTCGTTTTCCAAACACTTAATTAGTAATTCCGCAGTGTTCAAGTCTCCCACAACAGCATCCCCTCTGTTTTGTCAATTTTGTGATCGTAATGGTGGCTATTCTAACTAATTCTTGGGTACTGCGCTTGACAAAAAAAAGACCAGGAATGCTGGGAAGACAAGGGATACAAGGAAGTGTCAAATATTAACCGATCAATTATCAGATAATGTAATATTATTGGCTTTAAAATAAAGAGTTACTTATTAAAAAAATCAGGAAAGACAGATCGACGTGAGTTCGACAGAGACTCAAAGTCTGATTCTTTCTTCAACTGAAACTATTATTATTTCGTAGAAAGGCTAACAAATTATGTTTTTATCGGACTCACGTAGATAAGGGATTGAAGAAAAAAGATTTAACAGTTGACGATGAACAATGAACAAAAGTTAACAATTATCCATTGATAAATAGAATATTTTGTCTTTTTCCTCGTTTCTCGTTTCTTAATTTCTTGAGGCTACACCTAATTGAGAGAAAAGAATATAAGGTAGATGAGAACTGCTACCTACCCATTGTGAGCGATCGCTAAAATCAACTAAATTGTTAAAGGCATCAAAAATATTACCCGCTACCATAGTGTTTTTGACTCGACCGACAATTTCCCCTTTTTCTACTTTGTAGCCTAGATCGAGATTGACAGAAAATTCTCCTGCTAATTGGTTAGATTGTCCTGCACCCAGTACTTGATCGACAATGATACCTTCTTCCATGCCTGCAATGAGCTCTTCTAGAGAAGTGCTTCCAGGGGTCATACAAAGATTCACTAAGCTTGTACCAGGACGGGACAAACCACCACGAAAACCGTTACCAGAAGAGGTTGTACCACCACGGGAAGCCCAAAGACGATTCCAATAAAACTGTTTCACAACGCCGTTATCAATCAGGGTTTTTTTGCTGGTGGGAGTGCCTTCATCATCAAAGCTACAAGCAGAAGCACCAAAGGCGGGCTCTTCAGTTAGTGTAAAGCGATTGTCAAAGACTTTTTCCCCTACTTTATCTACTAAAGGAGAAGATTTTTGCACTATTGCTTGTCCCGACAAGATAGTTTTGAAAAGTCCGCCTAAAGTAAAGGCTGCTGCAAAGGGAGTAAATAAAACAGGGTAATTACCACTGGCAATAGTCGCGCTTTGTTCCGCTTTTTGATACTTAGCAATCAAATCTTGGATAATTTGCTCGTAATCTGGTTCTTCGTCTCTAGTTACTTGGTAAGCATAAGCCTGTAAAAAGTCTTCTCCTTGGACTAAATTACCCGATACGCTAGCACTCACAGTTTTATCACTTTGTTGGGCAAAAGTACCGCTAGTAGTGGCTAACTGCACTTGGGACGAACCCTTGTCAAAACCCACATCTACTAAAATCTCGCCGTTGTATTGATGAACTTTAGCGATCGCTTTTTCGCCAATCTCTACTAATTTATTGGTGCTTGGTAGTTGATAGTTACTATCTGGCTCGGTTAATTGCACATCCTTGGCAAAATCAAATTCTACAGGATCGCCTATTTCAGAAGTAGCTACAGCAGCATCTACCAATTCCTCTAAACGACTTAAATCACTAGCACTAGCAAAGCCCAAACGACCATCTTTAATCACTCTGAGAGCAATACCTTCTACTGCTTTAGTTTGCAGCGATTTTAAACGATTATTAGCAAATTCGATAGGAGTATCTTGACTTGAAAGATAATAAACCTCTGCTTCAATACCTTTTTGTTTTGCTAGATCGATTACTTTTGCTAAATGTTTGTTCATTATTTTTGTTAATGGTTAGTGGGTAGTGGCAAACGGTTGTTTGCTTGTACAGTTATGGGTTATCAGTTGTTAGTTTCTCAAAACTTATAGATCGTGCTGGTTTTCGGCTAAATAATTGTAATTGTAAGGTGGGCAATGCACTCTTCGTACTTCCTTCGATCGCCCACCCTACTTAATCCTTAAATTTACTCTTCTTCCCAACTAGAATTACCGTTACCGTTATCGTTGTTATCTTTACCGTTGATGGTAACTAAATCAATCTGTTGGCGATAGTAATCAACACTTTTAACTTCTACTTCTACACGATCGCCTAAACGATAGGTGGTATTATTTTTACGTCCTCTCAAACAGCTTTCACGGGAACGATATTCGTACCAATCGTCTTTGAGGGAACTGACGTGTACTAAGCCTTCTACTAACAAATCTTCTATTTCCACAAAGAAGCCATAGGACTGTACGCCTGCAATTAAGCCTTCAAAAACTTTGCCTGTGCGTTCTTTCATTTTCTCGGCTTTCTTTAACCCTTCGAGGTCTTTTTCAGCATCTTCAGCTACTTTTTCGCGATCGTTGAGACGGGGTAACATGGCGTGAATCTCGTTATCAATTTGTTCGTGCATTGCAGGGGGTAAGACATTCCAATTAATTTCTCCGTGACAGTTACTACTATAGAGGTCTACTCCTGTTTTAGTTCTTGTGGTACGGCGATCTCGTCCATGTTCAAAAACAACTTTGAGAATTCGTTGCACAATTAAATCAATATACCTTTGTCCAGGGGAAATACAGTGGGTGTAACCGTCTTCATAGGCTAAACCGAAGTGCATTCCTGGTTTGGTAACATATTTAATTGGTTTGAGAGTATTTTGCAGCAGATAGTTAAGCACTAAGACTTCTTCTGAACTAGCAAACTGTTGGGTTAATAGTTGATAGTCTTGGGACTGAATTTCGCCTTCAGAATCTTCTGCATCGAGAGTAATATCTAATCCAAGATTTTTACTTAACTTGAGTAAGTCTTCTAATTCATCGACATCGGGTTGAGGTTGAATGCAATAAATTCCTGGTACTCCCCAATTTTTTAACCTCTCGGCGACTACTTTACCCACCAAGATCATCAATTCAGTTAATAAAGCATTAATTGGTAAGTTAGACGCTACTAAAATCGCTCCTAATTTTCCTTCGTCTTTATTAATCCCTGTGATTTCTGGGGTAACAATTTCAAAGCCTCCTCTTTGTAAGCGTTGGGCTTTAATTAGAGGACTCAGGGTAAAAAATAAATCGTTAAGTACTTTAACTGCTGGTTCGAGTTTCTTACTTACTTTTTCTGATTCACCAAGCAAAGATTGGACTTCTTGATAAGTAAAGAAATGATCTACAGACACCGCAGAAGGTTGAATGCGAGATTCAATAATTTCTCCTTGAGGATTAATAGTAATCAGGATCGAAATTGTTAAGCGATTTTTACCTGGTTTAAGAGAACAAATTTTACTTACTTGTTCGGGAAAAATGGGAATTACTTTAGTATGTAAATTGATAGCGGTGCTTCTTCTTTGAGCAGTACGATCTAATAAGGTATCTGCTTCAATATAATGTGCTACATCTGCAATATGAATGCCTAATTCCCAGTTTCCCTCATCAGTTTGTTCTAAAGAAAGAGCGTTTTCAATCCAACCTTCATCAGAGGATTCTGCTTCTGAACCAATCGCTACAGTAAGTTTGTCTCTAAGGTCTAATCTTTTTTTGATTTCGGCGGTTAAAACTCTAGAAGGTAATTTACTAGCTGCTTCTGTGACAGTCTCTTTAAACTCATGGGGTAGATCGTGTTTACAAGAAACAATATCGATATCAGAAGCTTCCTCTGCATCACTCCCCAAGATTTTAGTGACTTGACCTAAAGGGGAATTTTGCGCGATGGGATAACGTAAAACAGAAACATGAACTAAATGTTCAATGGCTTCTTTTAAATTTTTGCCATTTTCTTGAAGGTCTAATTCAAATAATAAGCGATCGTCTAGCGGAATTGCTCGATAACCTATTTCTGTCTCGGTAACAGTGGCTAATAAGGAAGGATTGGCTCGTTCTAAAATAACTTTTACTTCCCCTTCAGGAGAACGACGACGACTACCTTCTTTAATTGTTGTCACTAAAACGCGATCGCCATTCCAAGCATTACTAAGATGACTTTCTTTGATATAAATATCATCCGCATTTTCATCGTCTTGAATCGCAAAGCAAAATCCTTTACTAGAACAGCGTAATTTGGCTTCTACCACCCCTTCTTCAGCGATTTTGCGATATTTACCTCGTTCTTTTGCCAAAACATTAGTTCTTTCTAAGGCATCCAGCACAATTTCTAATTTTTGGATACTCTCCTCATCTTCACAGCCTAGTTTTTTCTCTAGGTTTTTTCTGGCAACTAATTTATCATCTACAAACTGTGATAGTAGCGTGGCGATTGAAAAATCCATCAATAATAATCCTTTCTAGTTAATAAAAAAATAGGAAACGCTTCTCAAAAGAAATGATTGAATCTAACTCCAGATACGGACTATATGCTAGTATTACCGCAACGAAGTAGACAAGCTAGCTTCGATCTATAGCTACGATTACTAATATTTGTTGGTTCTAGTTGCTTGGAGTTATGGTTAGCAATTAATAAAGATTTCCAGCCAAACATAGTATTTTGCTTTCAGAGAAGTTACTATTATTGGGTTCGTCTGATTAACAATTATTTATTTTAGATTGGGAATTCAGCAAGAAAAGTATAGTTTTAGCTAATAAAGTGAACATGACTACGCCCTTGGCTGACGATACGGTTATTCACTTCCTAAAGTTGACCTCTCAAAATAAACTATCTGATTGTTTAATCTAACCCAGTGGAGTTAACCTCTGTAGCTATTGAACTTGATACTACTGAAAAAACAAATGATTTACCAAAAACATTTTAGAAATTCAATAGTGAAAATTAGTTTTAGAGCTAGCTTCTATATATTTTAAGTTTCTTTTGATTATTGGCAACTTTTTCTTTACCCCAAGCCAATAGTAATTTAGTATTAAGTATATTAACTGGAAGCACAATCAACCTCATGTTGCATCAATTTCGCCATCTTTATCCCCAAGGAAGTCTCATTAGTGAACTAATTAATATTGACCGAGGATTGTATATAGTTAAAGTCTCTGTGCAAAATGAAGAGACTATCTTCGGAACAGGTTTAGCTGCTGCGGAAACTATAGAAAAAGCAGAAGATAAAGCCAGAGAAAGAGCCTTAATGACTGTTAACTTAGAAAAATCTGCTATTAGTCCTCAAACCCCACAGTCTCAGTCAGAGATTATCTCGATCCCGCTTGACGGGACTCCGCCATACGAGCGGTGCGCGGGGATGGGGGGACTTCAACAGACCGCAATCAACTGTGAGAAGCCAAACATCAAACCAGAAAAGTCCCCCCTATCCACCCCTGGCGAGGTTGCCTCGCCCAAGGAACGCCCACCAAGACACGACGGAGCCTGCTCTGACAGTTGGTCAACAGCAGCCCAAACAGTAGTTACAGCAACCCCTCGAAATCAAACTAGCAATCACCAAAGTTACAACCCTCCTTCAGTAACACTATCTCCCCCAGAAAAAGTAGTCAGCAACCCTATCACAACTCCCGAACCAAATACTCAGCCAGAAATAGCAGATTTTGTACCCACACCTATTACAAAAGAAATTAGCCTAGAAACTACTCCTGCAATAGAATCTCAGAGCAATATTTTCGATCAACCCCTGACCCCTCCTCCCCCAGAAGAAATAACACCTGTAGAAGCTGGAAACACCCTAGAGTTAGATTTCAACGAAATCCGACACAAAATAGATTTAGAAATGAAACGCCTCAGTTGGACAAAAGAACAAGGAAGAGATTATCTACTGAGTACCTATGGTAAGCGAGCGCGTCTTCACTTAACCGATGAGGAACTGTTAGAATTTTGGCATTATTTAGAAAATCTTCCTAGCTAAGTTACTATATGGTGTTTTAGCAAAAAGTACTCTATTGTTGGCAAAGAATTATGTCACAATAAATATATATAGTGAGTAAATCACAAGTTTGATTCAATTTCGAGGATTTTTACTCATAGTTAGGAGAAGCCCATGTTACACCGCAAGATTTATCAACTATATCAAGACGGTCATGATGTTTGTATCTTCTTGCGGGATCAGCAACGATGGATTGATAATGGTAAGATTGTCGATTTTGAAGGCGATCTTGTCACTATTCGTTACGAAACCGAAGAAGACGACGAAATTAGTTCCTGGGAAGAAATGGTTCGCTTAGAAAGCATTGGCTCTGTAATGAGAAAATTAGCCTCTGTATCTAAGGTTAATTCCGAAATTGCGATCTCTGATGACTGTCCCGAAGCAGAGCAAATACGTCCCCAATCGCCTGAAACAGATGTTTAGTAATGGTTAGAGCTCGATGATTTTCAACCTAGTAAGACTAAGACCTTCTTGTGCCGATGTTTCCTTGCTCTAGGAAACGCGCACTCTTGTTATTTTTTAGTTGTTAATCGCTGATTAACTCAGGTAAAAGCTATGGGGATAATTTCCCAAATATCATGCCAACTCAAGCTGTAATGGAAACATTACCAATCAACCACATTCCAGATAAACTATCGAGCATTTAACTTTGTCAAGGTTAGAGCAACTAATTAAGATATTGTTCAAAAAAAGCTGTCCCAATAGAAATGACAATTATTTGTAACGAGGGTATGTTTACCTGAAGGCAATTACAACACAACTAACAAAATAGGCGTTGCATAGTTGCGGGATTATTTTTAAATTATCGGCTTTAAAATCTTCCTTATTCGTTGTCTAGATTCTGTTACTTGCTACCTCGCGCGTTCGCGATTCTGACGGAAACTACGTTTCGTGGTCGCTCCTCTACATGAAGCACTTGCCACTTTTGCCCCACCATCTCATAACGGGTGCAACACCACAAAACAATAAAGACGCTACTCATAAAGCAACGTCTCCACAGTTAAAAGTTTTAATCTTAGTAAAGTTCTTCTTCTTGGTGAGTAACAATAGTACAATCAGAAGTAGGATAAGCTACACAAGTTAAAACATAGCCAGCTTCGATTTGGTCATCATCTAAGAAAGACTGATCGGATTGGTCTACACCACCAGACTCGATTTTACCAGCACAGGTAGAACAAGCACCCGCACGACAAGAGTATGGAAGGTCTAAACCTTGTTCTTCAGCAACGTCAAGAATGTACTCATCTTCGGGTACTTCAATAGTTTCTGAACCATCGGGGGTTTTTAGGGTTACATTATAAGTTGCCATTTTGTGACTCCTCTATTTTTATAAGTGAAACGGCAGTTAGTGTTCTGTAATTTGAAGGAATCAAGATCAAAGCTTTATCTTTTCCAGTTATGTTGGAAATAGATCGAATACTTTTTCTACTGCTTCCATTTTTGATACTAAGCGAAAAACTTCCCAAGTATGTCGTGCATTAGTAATGAGATTCTTAATCTAACTTAAAATAAGTTTTATTTATACTATGAGCAAGAGCCTAAATTCTGATATTTTTAGTAAAGGAATAGCTTGTAATCACCTATTCACAGTTATTTAGCAAGTTGAACTCTGGTGAAAATTTTGATTTATTTTCTTGAGAAATAACTATTAGTTATAGTTATACCTATTATTGATGAATTGTACTTAGATGTTGACATTTTCCCAACGCTAGAGGCTAAGAATTCCCAAGACTCACGACTTAATACTAAAAAAACGTAAAAACCCTAATTATAAGGACGGCGTTTCCTTCCGCTAATGTAGCAGGAAGTCTCTACGCCGAAGAAAAGATGAAAACATTGAAAATTGGCATAGTAGGTACAGGATATGCTGCAAAAAAAAGAGCGGAAGCTATCAGCGAAGATACAAGGGCTATTCTGGTTAGTGTGACGGGAAATAGCCCAGAGAGAATTCAGGAGTTTGCTAGTAGTTACTCTGTTTCTGCGGTAGATTCTTGGCAGAGGCTGGTTGGTCAAGCTGAATTAGATTTAATAATTGTTTGTACTGTCAATCGAGATCATGGTGCGATCGCTCGTGCTGCGCTACAATCAGATAAACACGTTATAGTAGAATACCCTTTGGCTCTTAACTATACAGAAGCATTAGAAATTATTGCTCTAGCCAAAGAAAAGCAAAAATTACTCCACATTGAACACATGGAAATTATTGGTGGTTTACACCAAGCCATCAGGGAGTATTTACCACAAATAGGAAATATTTTTTACGCTCGTTACAACACTATTGCACCCCAAAGAGATGTTCCTCGTAATTGGAAATATCATAAAGAAATGTTTGGTTTTCCTTTAAATGCTGCTTTGTCTAGAGTTCATCGCTTAACCGATTTATTTGGTGAAGTAGAGAAGGTATTTTGTCAAAATCGCTATTGGAATCTTGAGGGAACTGATTACTTTACTGCTTGTTTATGTAATGCTCAGTTGAATTTTACTAACGGTATTGTGGCAGAAATCACTTATGGTAAAGGAGATATTTTTTGGTGGGGACATCGCACTTTTGAAATTCACGGCGATCGAGGTACATTATTATTTGAAGGGGAAAAAGGGACTTTCATTAAAGGCAAAGAAAGAACTCCAATTCCTGTTACCAGCCGTCGTGGTTTGTTTGCGAAAGATACCACAATGGTTTTAAATCACTTATTTGATAATAAAGGTCTTTACGTCCAACCCTCTGCAAGTCTTTATGCAACCAAAGTAGCTAATGCTGCTTGTCAATCTGCGAAAATAGGTCAACCCGTAAGGGTTGATTAGGTAATAAGCATAACAAGAGGTCAAGAGCTTTTTTCTAATAGAAAATAATTTGTTAAGTAAACTAATTATGCAGAACATCCACAAAAAGTGAGTCACGATCTCATCAAGAGGTATATAAAAACTGAAAAAATCACAGGAGTATATCGCAGTTTTTTAAAAATAAAATCTATTCTCAAAAGTCACTCTCTGACTTAGTTTAGAGATAAAATGACAAGAAAAAGCCAATGTCAGGATTAAATTAAATTACTGCGCTTTTCATACTCGTTGTCCACAATCAAATTTTAAAAAGCTTAGAGCTTAGAGCTTGGAAGCTCCGAACTAACTAATTAAAAACGGAGTCTATCCAACTGAAAACGGCTGTAAATTGAGTAGAAACTAAATGAAGCATGGAACTAAATACTAAACTCCAAACCATCATCATCGATTCATCGATTAGATAGAATAAAGCTATTGATAAAGTGCCATGCTCCTAGGAATTGATTAATTGCTCTTACAACAAGATAAGGCTATTATCTCAAATTATCGGCTGGATTGTAGACATCAATTTGAGGATTGGTTTCAACTTGAACCGTTGACCCCCCTGCTCCAGTATCATCTTCGCTACCTTGAGAGCGATGACGAACTGTCCGTTCTTGACGCACTCGACCATTACCACCCACGTTACCTTGTACTCCTGTAGTTACGCTGGAATTTCCCCGACAATCTCCATCACTCTGCATATCTACATCATTGCTACGTTCTGTTGGTTCTTTTGAGCCACTAATATTGTATTGAACTCCTACATCAGCCTGTACGCATTGCGCCAAAGCGGAATTAGTCACAGAAGAGGCGACGACCATGAGAAAGCTAGAAAAAGATAACAAGCTCAGATAATATCCTGTCAATTTCATTAATGACCTCCCAAAAATTGCGTTGTTTAGCGACAAGTACTTGTAGAAACACTACTTTCCTCGGTATGTCCATTAGTTGTGGTGGTTTGCGTAGACCGTTGGTAAGTGCTGCTGGTACAATTGCTGCTACTTCGGTGACGGTTGAAATAATTCCAGGGCTGCCACCAGGGAGTAGAGCGACGATCTTGTTCTTGTTCGGTTAGCTCGACCCGATTGCTACCAGTATCTACAGAAATTTGACCATCTTGCTCGGTTCTAATTTTGACATCTCCAGCTTCGACATCAATCTCGCCACCATGGGCTTTTACAGGTGACAAGAAAGCCAAGATAACGAAAACGAAAATTAGCTTTTTAAATTGCATTAGTTGAATCCTCAACTTTTTAAGATTTAGAAAGAAAGGAGAAAATGTGTTGGTCTCAAGAGCCAAAAATCTACTCAATTTACTCAGTAGTGCAATGGCGGAGACTGCGGGAAAGATTGTCGCAGCAGATAGAGCAACATCCCTCCTTTCTCTCTAAAATTGTAAGACAGTGCTTAATTGAGAGAGCTAACCTTGACTGAAATCACTCTCCTTGTGGCACGCAAATACCGTTTTGTTCTATTAGCGGTCGCGACGCTGGCGGATATTGGTACGCTGGTCGGTATTTTGGGCGCAGACATTATCTTCCCCTAACTGATCGCAGAATTGATCGTTGGTTTGCACAACACCAGTACTGTCGTCGTCATAACGACGGTATCCATCGCGAGAATTGCGGATTCGGCTCTCTTGATTAGAATTTTGGACAGAAGTGTTTCCCTCTCCAGTGTTGATCGACTCTTGGCGAGACTCTTGTATAATTGCCTCATCTGCTCTGACTGGGAGAGCAATAGCCCCTAAAGCAGAAATGGCAAGCAAGCCAACGATGAGTCTTTTTGTTCCGATAGCGAATGTTTGAGTGTTCATAACTTTTAATATTCTCTATGAAAATCCAAATTAACCTTGTCAAAAAACTAGATGTATTTTCTAGCTTGATAACAATGATTGATCAAAAAAAAACAAAAAGTCGATAGGGTTAAAGAATATTTATGAAACAAATCCCTCAGTAATATCCAGAATGAAAGGAATTGAGAATAAATTAAAATAAAATTAAAGAAGCTAGATCGAGAAGGAAAATCTTCTTAAGCAGTTTGCATTATTTCTTTAGGTAAAGTTACTTATCTGCGTTCATAACTAATAAGTAGTAAGTAACAAATAATAAGCAAGACCTCTGCCATAATCCGCGAGGATTCAGAACAGGAACTATGGGAACTTTTTTTGTTCTTTAGCGTCTACCAAGACTTATATAAAAGATACTGGATACATGAAGAGCTAAGGTAAATAATCTGTAATTTATTGTTTAAATATTTTTTGGATTTTTTGATGAGATTTTTTTAATTCATCAACTTTTTCTCGATCTGTATTGATATCTTGTTTGATTTCATGTAATTTTTGCGTAGCTGATTGAATAATATTAGTGATTTGATCTTGATAGTCTTGGTTAATGTCATCTAAAGCGATCGCAATTTCTTGGACTAAGTTATCAGTAAGAAAACGTACTAAAAATTGATATTTAGCATCAACAATTCTTTTGAGTTCTTTAGTTTGTTGTCTTAGTCTAATGCTTTTAGTATCTTGTCCTGTAATTAGGTTAATAATTTGTACCAATAACAAAATAAAGCCAAATAAACGTTCGGTTAATAAATAAATAATTGTTCCAATACTGACCGCAACTAATAAACGAAACCAAGTACTTTGGGCATAATGATAATCAAAATCGATCTTACTATTGTTTTCTAAAGCTGATAAACAGATATAGTTTTCTGATTGTAATTGGGGTTTTATTTGAGGTTGAGAAATAGTAGCTTCTGGGGATAAATTAGCTAGAGGTTGTATTTCTAACTGTAATTGCTGTTGTAATCGGTTTAATCCTCCATCGTTATACTGAGAGTTTATGTTATGCCACTCTGAATCCAACCAAGTTTCTAATGATTGCTGGCAAATCTCCATCACGTATGTGTGAATTGCTTGAGTATTATTATTGTGTTTTAGTAACAGACATAAATAAGTTTTTTGTTTTCCTTGCTGGCTGATTACCTCTGCATCTTGAATCGCATTTTGTACTCTATACATCAAGCTATCGCTGAAAAAAGGATTAACTAGATTTAGTTTATTTTGATGGTTGTTTTGCTTGAATACTCTTAGATGATTTTGAGCTAGGCGATTACAGCGATGAAATAGTTGATTGATAATTTGTTGTATTTGATCGGGATTTTTCCCTGATAAGTATAAGTCTTTGCTTTGTTGAATTTGTTGCCAAGTTATCTTTTTATTTGTTTCAAAATAATGATTAATAGTTTGTATAGTATCTTGTTTGAATTCTAATAATTTACAAGATATGCTTTGATTTAATAAAGGAGCGAAGAAAGAATGATATCGTTCGACTATATTATTGTTGTCTAGAACGTTTAAGACATTTAATTTTGTTTGATATTTTTTAGCTAAATTGAAATCATTATTTTGTTTAAGGGTATTTTGTTTTACTATAATACCTAGGGATATTTCAGATGCGATCGCTTTTTTTATTAAACGATCTTCTTGAGATGTTATAGATTTTGTAGAGTCTAAAACCAGTAAGAGCAAATCACAATTTTGAAGGATTTTATTAATTGAGGCAGATATAGTAATGTTAGTAACTGAATAGTTTTTTGGCTTGCTTTCTAAACTATTTTTTTTTACTATATCGATTATTTTTGGCTGTTCGCAAACTATAGTTACTTTAATCTGATAATTAGCAATTTTTTCTTGTATTAATTTAAGCTCGTTGATTAATTCTATGTAAGGTTCATGTTTCTCGATTTTTTGAGATAAATATTTGATAGCTTGGGTTAATTGATTTATAAAATTGTTATCTACTAATCCCATCTAATTTTGTCTAATAAATAATTGATTAAATTAAGTAGAGCGACTTTACTTCACAAGCAATAAGCAATAAATAACTCAATAACTCTGCCTTAAAAAGTAAGGATTGTTCAACAAGGTGATTGCATAAGCTGGGGAAACCTCTAATGAGAAGCAATTGGCTTTGTACTATCTTCGGGCTTTTACTTATTACTTATTATTTATTACTCATCACTCATCACCTTAGTGCCGTTGGGCTTGATAATTAAACTAAAAATAAAATTTACCGTACTACCGCATCCCACCATAATGCTTTACCGAGATTTATTAATTCACATCTACTTAACCTCCACTTACAGGAGGAATCAACACAACTTCATCCCCATTATTAAGTAACGTATTACCTTGAACAAACTCTAAATTAACTCCAAAACGAGTAACTTCGCGCCATTGTTTTAATTCTGGCTTTTCTTGTAATATTTTGTCTAAGACCTCACTTACTGTAACAGGAGTAGCGAAATCAAAAATTAACTCTGGTTTATCATAAGCTTCTTGATAAGCAGCAAAAAGTTTGACAGTAATTTTCATAGACATAATTTAAGAAGTAAAAATACCAAACGAGGAAGTTTTGAAGTAGCCCTAAAGGATTTCTATCACGGATACCGCTTCCGCCTTAGGACTCGCTACGCATCGCGCGACCGAAGGAAGTCCTTTAGGGCATAAGCTTTGCGTCACACATAGCAAGTAGAGACGTGATATATGAGGGTCTGTCTTTTGAGCGTGAGGGATGCTGGTGTACCCTGTGCTTATCCAATCACGCTGTTGAGGTCTCCTCAAAAGGAGGACGCGATGTGGTGGTTGAATTCCTAATTTCAGCCGTCCGTCTTGTACGCGGAGTCGCGTCTGGATGGTAGTAAGTAATTAAGTTAAAAGTCAGAAGTTTTTGTTTTTATAAGCGAAAATAATTCACTAATAACTAATCTTCAACACGATAACCAAATTCAGCTAAACGCAATCTAGATTGTCGCCATTTTGGTTCTACTTTAACAAATAGCTCTAAATAAACATCTCCTGCAATTAGCTTTTGAATTTGCTTTCTTGCTTCTGTGCCAATTTGTTTTAGCATGCTACCTTTTTTGCCAATAAGAATTCCTTTTTGAGAACCTCGTTCGACATTAATTGCAGCAAACACTTTAGTTATTTTAGGATTTTCTTCAACTTTTTCAATAGCAATAGCTACAGAATGAGGAATTTCTTGGCGAGTTAATAATAATATTTGTTCCCTAATTAATTCTGCCATAATAAAACGTTCTGGCTGATCGGTTACTAAATCGGGAGGATAGTAATAAGGCCCTGTTTCGAGCTTTTCTACTATCATATTTTGTAAGGTTTCTGTCCCTTTTCCTGTAATAGCAGAAAACTTAACTGTAGACCATTGTTGATTAGCTACTAAATCCAAGTAACTATCATCAAGATCGTGATAACTTTCTGGTTGTAAATCTTGTTTATTAAGACCAACAATTACAGGAGTTTTTGTTTTATTTAAAAGCTCTATAATAAAGCGATCGCCACCTCCTGAAGGGCTAGAACTATCAACCACAAAAACTACCAAATCTACTGAATTTATAGCTAATTGAGCATTTTTTACTAAAACTCTTCCTAGTTCATGGTGAGGCTTATGTATCCCAGGAGTATCAACAAAAATAATTTGAGCTTCAGGGGTAGTTAAGATTCCTTGAAGTCGGTTACGGGTTGTTTGAGCAACAGGAGAAGTAATCGCAACTTTTTGTCCAATTAGCTTATTCATTAAGGTGGATTTTCCCACATTTGGTCTACCAATAATCCCGACAAAACCCGATCTAAAATTGTCAGGAGCAATAGGAATTGTTATTAGAGATTCGTTAATTATTGATGATGCATCAGTCATTTTTGTTATTGTTTGGTAGTTGGTAGTTATTGGTTGGTTGTCGGTAGTTAGTAGTTGGTTGTTAATAGTTATTTATTAATAACTGGTAACTCGTAACTTACATTACGGACAAAACAAAGTATCTTTAGTATCTCTTCCTGTTTCGGGATTTGTACCCGTAGCGATTTCGCATAACTTTTCTTCTGTGATCGGGCGCATTAATGCTCCAGAAAAATCAGCCCCTTCAATAACTGCTCCATCAAGCAAAACATTCGTCATATACGCACCTTCTAGAATCGCATTAGTTAAGTTAACGCGAGTCATACGAGTTGATTCTAAATCTGCATTTCTGAGGTTAGCCCCTTCAAGATTAGCCGAAGCTAGATTAGCTCCAAAAAAACGTACCCCTTGGGCATTTGCATAACTGAAGTCACTGCCACGTAAGTTACTATGGTCGAAGCTAGCATCAGTTAAGTCTTGATGAGAAAAATCATGCTCCATCAACGTTTGTTTACCATAATCAATGGCAACAGCATCAGGAATTGCGATCGCCATACTCAAGAAAGCCATTATTAAACTCAAGCATATTCTAACAGTAATTTTTCTTAAGGAAAGTGATTGTCTATTGTGAATAAATTTCATGTCATACTCCAAATTTTGCTAACTTTTATTTAATTAAATATTACTAAAAAAACAGTAGATTTTAATGACAACCAAAATTGGGGACTTAGGAGAGCAGTTAGTTAGTCAATGGCTACAGTCTAAATCCTACAGCATCTTACACCATAGCTGGCATTGCCGATGGGGAGAAGTGGACATTATTGCGGAAGATAAAACTAGCTCGACCTTAATTTTTGTCGAAGTTAAAACTCGTAGTATTTCTAATTGGGATACTGATGGATTAGAAGCAATTTCTCTCTCTAAGCAACAAAAAATTAGCCGTAGTGCAGCTTTATTTTTAGCAGAAAATTCTCAATATGTAGATTATTATATGCGCTTTGATGTGGCACTGGTCAACTATAAAAAGCAACGTAAACCAAAACAGCTAAAGATATCTATGGATAATTACGTGCCAGAAAATAGCCACAATAATCAAATATTACCACCCCAAATTATCACCGAGCTTAAAAATGGCTATATTTTGACAATTGTCAATTATTTAGAGAATGCTTTTGAGGAAAGTTAATCATAAATTTAAAAATATTATTGAAATTAAAGGCTATATTAGAAAAGATATTTTTATATTAATTATTAAACTAGATATAGATTATGAATTCTCAAAAATCAGGTTGCGGTTGCTTACCAATTATGGGATTAATTACCGCTTTGGCTATTGGTGGAGGGTATGTCTATCAAAAAGGTTGGCACCAATTATTATTTAGTCGTAGCTTAACTCCTTTAACAGGAGCAACAGTAATTCCTGATGAAGCGGTGATGACCAGCTTTATTTCTACTAACTCAAAACATTGGCAACAGTTAGAAAAATTAGGTATTGAACAAACCCCAAAAGTAATTGAACAAGTAACTACCGATATCGAAAAAGAGCTTAGTGCATCCAATATTAATTATCGAAACGATCTTGAATCTTGGTTAGGTAATGCAATGTTAGCTGTAGTTCCTGAAACGCAATCTCCAGGGGAACAAAATCTTTTAGTTGTTTTAGGAATCAAAAATCCAATTAATGCCTATAAATTCTTGAAAAAAGTTCAAAATAATGAAGGAGAAGCCTTAGAATCTGTTAACTATAAAGGCATCAAAATTAATCTTATAACCAACAGCCAGGGTAATCAAAATAATCTTGCATTATTGGGTAACAAAATAGTTATCTCCAATGAAACAGCAACAGTTAAACAAGCTATTGATACTTTTAAAGGTGAACCATCTTTTGCTAGTGATGCCGAAAATCAAGCAGTTCTTAAACAACCCTTAAAGCTTAAAAATAATTTAGTAAACGTATATCTTCCTAACTACGATCGCTTACTTGTAAGTAATCTTGAAGAGCCTGTATCTAAAGAAAAACTAGCTCATTTACAACCAGTAGAATCTGTAGTAGTAGGTATTGGTGTATCAGAAAAAGAATTAAAATTACAAAGTTTTACTACCCTAAACCCTAATCTTAAACTTCCCAAATATCAACCTGTAAAAAATAAAATAGCTAGCAATTTTCCCGAACAAACTATTGCTTTTATTAACAGTCAAGGAATTAATACATTTTGGACTACTCTAGTTACCATTAGCGAAGAGGATAAAGATTTTAAACAAGCTATTGATGGCATGAGAGTTTCTACCAGATGGCTTACAGGTTTAGATTTAGATGAAGACGTATTTGGCTGGATGGATGGAGAATTTGCCATAGGAATTGTCCCCACAAAACAAGTTATGATTCCTGAATTAAGCCTCAAGTCTGGTCTAGCATTTATCTTAGAAAGTAGCGATCGCGATACGGCAGAAAACACTTTAAATGCTATCAATAATCAATTACAACAACAGGTAGGACTTGTTTCTCAAACCAAGCAAATAAACAAGCAAACAGTAACTCAATTGTCTGTTCCTTATACTAATGTAGATGTATCTTATGGTTGGTTAGACAATAATAATTTACTATTAACCGTCGGAAATAATGTATTTGAATCTATGGATAGTTCTTCTACAAGTTCTCTCCAAAATAGCTCTAACTTTAAACAACTTGCTCAAAAATTTCCCAATAAAAACCTGAGCTATTTTTATCTTGATATGGAAAAAGCTTTAGCAGAAATCAAACAAATATCAGAGTTGTATCTTGATAATGATTCAGAATCAATGGTAATTTTAAATTCTATACAAAGCATCGGTTCAGTATCAAAAATGGCAGATGCTAATACCACGAAAACAGAACTTATTGTTTTATTTAAATAATAAAAATTAGTTATTAGTCAGAGATTACTCCGCCGTCCCCATTCGAGGATAAATGAAACGACGGAGCCTGCTCTGACCGTTGGTCTTGTTTCATTAGTCTTTTGTCTAAAATTATAAAATGAATGACTAAGCAGAGACAAGACAACATCTCACTTTATCTATGGCTGAAATGAGCCTAAAATGGGATCAATTATTCCGCGATTCCATAACCCATGAGTATTCTACTAGTAGATGATGAAACAGAATTAACTGAACCTTTATGCAAAATTCTTTCCCGCGAAGGCTATACCATAGATGTGGCTAATAATGGTAATACAGGAATTCGATTAGCTTTATCAAATAACTATGACTTATTAATACTTGATTGGATGCTACCACACAAATCTGGTTTAGAAATCTGTCAAGAATTACGTGTCAAAGGTTTAACAACTCCTGTGCTTTTTTTAACAGCAAAAGACACTATCGACGATCGTGTATTGGGTTTAGATGCAGGAGCAGATGATTATATAGTAAAACCCTTTGAATTGAGAGAACTCTTAGCCAGAGTAAGAGCCTTATTACGGCGAGGAATAACTCCAGAAAATACCGAAACTAACAAACTAAAAGTAGCAGATTTAGAACTAGACAAAGAAAATTATACAGCCTATCGTAACCAAAAAGCGATCGACTTATCAGAAAAAGAATTAGAGCTTTTAGAATACTTTATGGAAAATTCAGGGCAACTGTTAACCCATGAAGCAATCTATAATCATTTATGGCAAGATAGCGAACAGCCCAGTAGCAACGTATTAGCTGCTTTAGTTCGTTTACTGCGACGCAAAATAGAAATTAAAGGACAACCTGTTTTGATTCATACAGTCTATGGCAAAGGTTATCGTTTTGGATTGTCAGAATAAAATGAATTTATTTCCATATTTTTACATAATTTGCTCTGAAAAATTAATTAGTATTATTAGTATTATCCCTGAATAAAAAGGGTTGAGTCTATCTCTTTTTCCTTTATTATTACTTTGTACTTATTTTTTTTTGAGTGTCATCACTGACAATTTTAAAATTATAATTGTCAATTAAGATTTTTCACGGATAAGATTGAGCAGTACAATTATCAATCAAAAAATTAAAAAACATAATGTTTGAGAATTTGCCAAGACTCAACGGTACAGCACTAGTAGAATTAATCGTTGATGGCTCTTCTATCATCATCGAAGTTAATGGAAACGATGCACCCATTACTGCTGGTAATTTTGTTGATTTGGTAGAGCGCGGAGTTTATGATGGCGTAGCCTTTCATAGAGTTGTTGACGACTTTGTAGCTCAAGGAGGCGATCCTCAAAGTCTCGATCCTAATTTTCCCATCGATCGCTTGGGTGGTGGCGGTTTTATCGATCCTGCTACTGGAGAAAGACGGAGTATTCCTTTAGAAATCAAGTTAGAAGGAGATGAAGAACCTACTTACAGTACACAATTAGGTAGATTGGGAGGAAATGAAACTCCAGATGTCACACTAGAACACGATCGCGGTGCTGTGGCAATGGCTCGTTCTCAACCACCTGATTCGGCATCTTCTCAGTTTTATTTTGCTCTGGAGGAAGTATCTTTTCTAGATGGGGATTATGCCGTATTTGGTAATGTCACCGAGGGTTTAGATGTTGTCGATAGCATTGAGCAGGGCGATCGCTTTGAGGATGCAGAAGTAATTGATGGTCTAGAAAATCTTAATGCAATTGATTTATTCCGTTTGAGAAATACCAACTTTCCTACTGGAAATTATATTTATGTTAGTGCAACAGAAAGAGATAACATTCAAAGCGATCCCAATCTCAATCAAACTTTTGAGTTAGAAGGAAATGGAGAGCCTGCATTTAAAGCCAGTACTGAAGATGGAGATGATTTATCAGCTTTTTATCGCTTTCAAAGCATTGACGTTCCTGGTACTTACGTTTTTGCAGGAGAATCAGAACGGCAAAGCATTAACGAAAACTTCTCCGAATCTTTTGCTGAAGAAGGTTTAGCGTTTTATGTTTATGGTGCTGGGACAGGAGAAGGAATTGAATTTAACCGTTTCCAAAATAATATTAACAATACTTTCTTATTTGCAGGACCAGAGGAAACAGCAAATATTAATAGCGACTCCAATTTATCGGAAATTTTTACCGATCAAGGAGTCGCTTTTGAAGCATTAGTTTAAGAAACAAGCTAGCAAGTAATAAGTAGATTCCGTATTAAACAACGAGCCACGAGCTACGAGCAAAGAACAACTAACCACTAACCAATACTGTTCGGATAAGCCTCTTTTATTGATTGGTAGGGTTGGTAAAAGGTTAATGGGTAAAGGGAAAAGGAATGTAAAAATAACCTTTTCCCCTTCCCCTTTGTCCTTTCCCCTCACCTCACTCTCGCTCCAATAATTGTTAACCGAACAGTATTGAACCACTAACTACTTTACAGACGTTCTGATGGAACGTCTTTTCTAACTACTAACGATTATTCAAAGCATCTCTAGCTTGTTCGCGATCGTCAAAATGAATCTTTTCTGTACCCAAAATCTGATAATCTTCATGTCCTTTTCCTGCGATTAAAACTCCGTCTTTTGGTTGGGCATTACTAATTGCTTGAGCGATCGCTTTTGCTCGATCGCCGATTACTATAAATTCAGTATTTTCGGGAATTCCTGCAACCACATCATCTAAGATTTGTTGGGGGTTTTCCGTACGAGGGTTATCAGACGTAACCATTGCCACATCGGCTAATTCGGCTGCAATTTTACCCATGAGGGGGCGTTTTGTGCGATCGCGATCGCCTCCACAACCAAACACACAGATCATTCTACCCTTAATAAAAGGACGGGATGCCTTGAGCAGGTTTTCTAAACTATCAGGAGTGTGGGCATAATCCACAATTACTGTAATATCTTGCTCTTCGTTTACTTGTACCCGTTCCATTCTGCCAGGAACACCATTAAACTGGGGTAGGGTAGCAGCAATCACCGATAGCTTGACTCCTAAGTGTAAAGCTGTACCTGTAGCTGCCAATAAATTAGCTAAGTTAAACTGTCCCACCAACGGAGAAGTAAAAGGAATGTCTCCCTCTGGTGTATGTAAAGTACCACTTACCCCTGTAGCTTGATAATTAAGATCGCTGGTGTATAAATCTGCTTCAGAGTTATTAACGCTATAACTCCAAACTCGATCTTTACCTAGTTGCTCAATTAGTCTTTTTCCATACTCATCATCAAGATTAATAATCCCTTTACCCTGAAGATATTCCTTACTAAACAGTAAAGCTTTGGCTTGGAAATAATCTTCCATATCCTTGTGATAGTCAAGGTGATCTTGAGTCAAATTAGTAAACACACCCACCTCAAAACTACAGCCTTTAACTCTACCTTGTGCCAACGCATGAGAGCTAACTTCCATCACTGCACATTGACTCCCTGCTGATACCGTGGCAGCTAATTGAGACTGTAAATCCACTGCAAAAGGAGTGGTGTAAGTCGCAGTTTTTTGATAGCCTTGCCAACGAGTATAAAGAGTACCAAACAAAGCTGTAGCTAATTCAGACTGCAATAAAAAATACTCTATCAAATGAGTAGTGGTAGTCTTACCATTTGTGCCTGTAACCCCCACTAGATTGAGCTTCTTGGCAGGATAATCATAAAAAGCAGATGCCAACTCACCACAAGTAGCAATCATATCTTCAGTTTGAATTAAAAACTGATCTTCCTGGGGCGGTAGTTTAGTTGCAGCTTCAGGAGTTACTAAAGCAGCGATCGCTCCTGCTGTCACTGCACTCTGCCAAAATTCCCCACCATCTACCCTTGTACCAGGCATTCCGATAAACAAGTCTCCTGCTTGACAAGCTTGAGAATTAGTACACAATCGAGTCACTTCTCGATCTAGAGCCTGATGTTCGGTTACTGATTGAATGTTATCTACTAAGCTGAGTAATTCCCTTAGTTTCATCATAATTGCCCCAATCTTATCGCTTCTGTTTTAACTTTTTGTTTAGTTATCCTCAAATAACTAAATATTTCTGTAACATTTGCTCCAATTGTTTTACAGAAGCGCGAGGAGAAAGCCGAGGTAAGGGTTTTTCTGCGGTATCCAGTTTTTGTGTTAATACAGGTATCTCATACTGATAAGCATTAAACCATTCATCATTGGTGGTAATATCGCGAATCTCCAGATCGAAATCATATTTAGCCACCTGAGCCAATTTTTCTTGTAAGCCTTCGCAAAGATGACATCCTGGTTTGCTATATAAGATTAGTTGCATACATTTATTTATTATGGGTTTGGAGTTTAAAATTAATCAGTTTGTGTTGATTGTAGTCGTCTTTAATTGATTAGAGTAAATTTAAAGATTAACTGGTTTTATTGTTAATAGCTGATGGCAATCAAATCTACTGTAGCAAGTAGACATAGTATAATAGTAATTATGACCTAAGTGAATTAGTGGTGTAACAAAAGAGTGTATTAAGTATAATAAATTAAAGTAAAGGATACTTCATAATATTTAGACAATAATAAAAATGAAAAAACAAAGTATTAAATAATATTTAGACAAAAGTAACATTTTTTAAATTATTCAATAAATTTAAGAAGTTGAGCTAAAACTTGTGTAAATAATGCTTTAAAATAAATTCTATTCAGTAATAAATATCTGAATCATATTATTCATGTGATTTTTTTTAAACTAATTATTAAATTTATAATTATGAGCTTAATTTTATCATTTTTAGGATTTTTAATTACTTTTTTAGTTATCTATTTTAGCTCTAAAATTGAAGATGAGGTAGAAGCTCTAGTTACTAGATTACTTGCTGTTGTAATTTTTTTCTTGAGTCTTTTATTTAGTTCTTTATTAATTAAATTGACTATGTTAGGAATATTTCTTGTTATTTGTCCTTTCATAGGCGATCGTTTGAGTGTTTATTTTCATCATCAAATAAAGAAATAGGGGTAAAACTAGCCAGGCTGTCAATCGAAGGCAGAAGTTAAAAGGTGTGATAAACGTGAGCGGTTTCTTGTTTGGAGGGAGCTTGTATAGCAGTCGAAGTATTACCAGCAAGACAGTATGATAGGCGCTCAAAGCAATATTTGGCTCTGGAAATAAATCAACTGAAAGAAATGTTTTAGAGGCTTTAGAAAGCTACATCGAAGATTTAAGAATAGAGACTAAAGGAATTTTAAGAAAATTTTAAATTAAAAATGATTCTTATAAAGATTAACAATTAGCGATCGCATTATTCAAACTTTTCAATATTTCATTAAATACTAATATATACAGGCTTACTTACTTCCAGCGATCAAACCTCTTCTGCCATCAGCAATCGAAAGTTGAAGAAAATCTTTTAAATGTTGAATATATTGGGAATCAGCAATAGTTTCTAACTTAGAAATGGCAGTTTCTACAGGTAAGCCTTGACGATATAAAAGTTTGAAGGCTGTTCTTAATTGTTTAATTTCTGCGGTGGTTAAGCCTTTTCTTTTTAAACCAACCAAATTAAGCGATCGCACTCTGGCGGGATTATCGTTGGCCAACATATAGGGAGGAACATCACGAGTAATTTTGGTCATTCCTCCTACCATTGCCATGCGTCCGATATGAACAAACTGGTGGATGCCCAACACCCCACTGATAACAGCTTGAGATTCGATAGTAACGTGACCAGCCATTGCCACACTATTCGCAATAATAACTTGATTTTCAATGAGGCAATTATGAGCTACATGAGAGTATGCCATTAACAGATTGTCATTGCCGATAACAGTCGCTTCCCCTTCTGTTGTGGCTTTATTAATCGTGACGTATTCCCTGATTTTATTGCGATCTCCTATTTTAACTAGGCTATTTGCTCCTTCATACTTTAAGTCTTGGGGGTCTAGACCAATGGCAGCACCAGGAAAAATCTGATTATCTCTACCAATTTCTGTGCAACCATCGATTACTACATGAGAGCCTACTTTGGTGTTGGCACCTATTTTTACCTCCGCACCAATGATGGCATAAGGGTCTATCTGAACTGTGGGATGGAGTTCAGCGTCAGGATGGACAATCGCTGTCGGATGAATTAAGGAATTAGCGAACATTTAATTTGAGGAGAAAAGGTAATAGGTAATAAGTAATAGGAATAGGTAATAGGTCACAACTAACTATCAACAAATAACAATTAACCACGAATAACCAACCACCAACAATTAACTAATCAATCAAAGAAAACAGCATTTCTGCTTGTACTGCAAGTTGTCCATCTACCTCTCCTTTGCCCTGCATTTTGGCGATGCGGTTGCGTTTTAAGGATAAAAGTTCCACTGTCATAATTAATTGGTCGCCAGGAACAACAGGACGGCGGAAGCGGGCTTTATCAATTCCTGCAAAGGCAAAAAATTTACCTTTCAATTCAGGTATTTGCATCAAAATTGTTCCCCCTACCTGTGCCATTGATTCGATTTGTAGCACGCCAGGCATCAAAGGTCTTTCTGGTATATGCCCAGGGAAATAGGGTTCATTAAAGCTAACATTCTTAAGACCTACTGCTTTTTCTCCTGGGACTTGCTCAATAATGCGGTCTACCAAAGCAAAAGGATAACGATGGGGTAGTAGTTGATGAATTTGTTCGACGGTTAAAACAGGGGTCATACTTTAAGGAATGAGGAATGAGGAATGAGGAATGAGGAATGAGGAATGAGAAATGAGGGAGTTTTTAAGTAGTAAGTAGCAAGTAATTAAGGTCATGAGTAATAACAACGAACAACTAACTATTAACCATTAATAATTTTTTTGCTAGTTCAATATGTAATTTGTGGCTCGCTTTATAAGCAATAAAATGAGCTTGGGGAAATGAACCCAGTAAACTGAGATCTCCCACTAAGTCTAATAGTTTATGACGGGCTGGCTCATTCGTAAATCTCAATGGTGGATTTAACCAACCTTCATGGCTACAAACCAAAGCATTATCAAGGTTTCCTCCTTTAATTAAACCCGCTTGTTTTAATTGTTCTATTTGTTCGGCAAAACCAAAAGTGCGGGCGGGAGCGATTTCTGTGGCAAAATCTTCTGTTGTAGGATGCCAACTATGCCATTGATTAGCGATCGCTTTATAGGGAAAATCGATACCATAGGTAAAACGGGTTTCTGCTGCGGGTATGGCTGCGACAAAACTGTCCTGCTCTTGAATCACTATGGGAGAAAGAAGTTGCAGATCGGATAATTGAGGCTCATTTACTACCATTCCTGCTTTTTTAATTGCTTCTACCCAAACTTTTGCCGAACCATCCAATAGGGGAACTTCTGCACCATCTATTTCGATACAAGCATCATTAATGCCACTAGCGGATAAAGCAGCTAATAAATGTTCTACCGTTCTTACCTTGGCTTCTCCTGCTGCTAATTCTGTAGAAAGAGTAGTTTGACTGACAGCGTTAACAGTAGCAGGAATTTTTGGTTTATCTGGTAAATCTATACGAATAAAATATCTTCCTTTCCCTAATGATGCGGGAGTTACTTTTACTGTAGTAGTAATACCAGAATGTAACCCTACTCCTGATAATTCAAATGCTTGTTTGAGAATAGTATTCATCATTTATTATTTAACATTTAACATTTATCAATCAATACTGTAGAGATACGAAATAAGAGGTCTCTATCCACTAACTACTAACTAATGTACAGACATTTTGACAGAACGTCTCTACCCACTAACTACTAACTACTAACCAGTTAAATTAAATATCAATATCCAAATTCAAAGCAGGATTATTTTCCCATCTATCCCCTACATGAGCATAAATACAAGTAGTACGGGGGTCACTATGTCCTAGTAAATCTTGTACTTGGCGTAATTCTGCTCCCGATCTAAGTGCTAAAGTACCCGCAGTATGCCTTAAACTGTGGGCGGAAATAGTTCTCCCAGGATTGTGTTTTAAGTCTGCTTTATTGAGGTATTTATCCACAATTAATCTGATACCTCGCCGAGAAATTCTCTTACCTCCTGCACGATTTCCTACAGCAATAAAGAGAGGGCGATGGGGTCTGAGTTTTTCTCCTGTTGCTTCTCTTAACTTCAGATAAAAAACCAATACTTTGGCAATTTCTGGTGTTAAAGGAACTACCCGAATACTGCGCTTTCCTTCTACTCTAATACCGAGATTCTTTCCCTGCCTAACTAAACTAGAAATATCTGCTCGATGTAACTCAATGGTACGAGTTCCTTCTAATGCCATAATTGCAATAATAGCTCGATCTCTAGCACATTTTATTGAGCCATCTTCAGGAATTACTTGTAATAATTGATTAACTTCTTCGGTTTCTAAATAAGTTATTTTATCGGCAGGATCGCGTTTTTCTCTTGGTGGTTTAACACCTGCTGCGGGATTAATTCCCAGCAAACCTTTTTCTACAGCAGCTTGATAAAAACGTCTGACAACTGCTAATTTTAGAGCGATAGTAGCGGGTTTATATTGTTTAGTTTTAATCATCCACCGACGATAGCGTTTCACATCATCTTTGATCGCATCGGCAGGATGAATTTGATGTTTATCGCACCACTGAAGAAACTGTTGTAATTGACGGCGATAAGTTTTTAATGTGTCTGATGCTGCGTCTCCCGCACTAACATCTATATCTAAAAATTCAGCAAAAACTTCCAATAAATAATCTATGGAAACGGGAGTAATTATTGCTGTATTAGTATTATTTGTTGCCAGCATCATATTTTATATGAATTTCAGGTAATAATTTGGATATATGGTTATAAAATTGGCACAATCATAACATTTTTATTCCAGTTTCCCTTAATCTCAAGTATCTTTGGAGAACTAGAAGTGTCGCAAAAGTATTTATGGTGCAAGCAAGCCACAGTAAAATAATCTCAAGTCTTTAGTTTAAAAAAGCTCTTTATGAAATTATCTCAAATGCTGCAATGGATTAGTGGTAGAAAATTATGGGTGTCTTAAAGTTTAGACAATATGATGTTGCATCACAGAAGAATGGCGTTATTATCAAGCAGTCTGTCTGTCAGCCAAAACATCAAATATATGAGCAGTTTATTGAAAAACAGAAAAAAGCTTACTTATCGGAATTTGAATATGCTCAACAACGAGGTGTTGTCATGCAATCTTGGGAGCAACTTGTACCTTTTCTTCCAACCAAAGAAGAGTTTGAATTAAAAAGAGCTTATGTGGGTTTTGAATGTAAGCGTATCGAATATTGGAGTGATGGCTTAAAAGTTATCGGCTATATTTGGAAGCCCAAGAATACTGAAGGTAGAAAGCTACCACTAATTATTGTTAATCGAGGTGGAAGTCTCGAATTAGGAAAGTTAACTCCTAGACTGGGGTTAAGGTTTGGATTTTATAATTTTCTTAGCAACGGCTTTGTCGTAATAGGTTCGCAATACCGTGGTAATGATGGAGGTCAAGGAAAAGAAGAGTTTGGTGGTGCAGATATTCATGACGTTCTAAATTTAATTCCGCTTGCTAAATCTCTAGAATATATCGATACAAACAATATTTTTATGTTTGGTGCATCGCGTGGCGGAATGACGAGTTATTTGACTCTAAAACAGGGTATTAGTGTCAATGCTGTGGCAGTAATTGGTGGTTTGTCAGACCTCGAAGCCAATCTTAATACATTTCCCGAACTGCTCAATAGATGGCAAAAATTAATCCCCGATCTTAAAAAAAATCGTGGGTCATGTTTACGCGATCGCTCTGCTGTATACTGGTCAGATAAGCTTGATTCCCCAATTCTAATTTTACATGGCAGTGCCGATTGGCGATGTAACCTAGATAGCCAAGCTTTAGCATTGGCACAAAAGTTACAAGAATCTCAAAAATCACATCAATTAATCGTTTACGAAGGAGATGACCATTTCTTGTCATTTAATCGAGAAAATAGCGAGAAGAGAATTATTGAGTGGTTTAAATCTCATATGAAGTAAAAAGTTAGCTCCTTATTCGTTAATAATGCTGAAAATTCGTCAAGAAACTGCTTCGATGATTACCAGAGATGGTGTCAGGTTAGACGCAGCTATTTATCGCCCTGATACTCAAGAAGAGCTACCAATACTACTGATGAGACAGCCTTATGGAAAAGCGATCGCATCTACGGTGGTTTATGCTCATCCCATGTGGTATGCTGCCCAAGGGTATCTAGTGGTGATTCAAGATGTGCGGGGAAGAGGTACATCAGAAGGAGAATTCAAGCTTTTTGAAACAGAAATAACAGACGGGATTGATACGATTGATTGGGTATCCCAATTACCAGGAAGTACAGGTGATATTGGGATGTATGGTTTTTCCTATCAGGGAATGACGCAACTATATGCAGCTATGGGGAAGTCTTCTCGATTAAAGGCGATCTCACCTGCTATGGTAGGATACGATTTATACTCGGACTGGGCGTATGAAAACGGTGCGTTTTGTTTACAGGCTAACCTGGGTTGGGCGATTCAATTAGCAGCAGAAACAGCCAGACTAAATGGAGATGAAACGGCTTA
>NZ_LR213792.1 GCF_900659865.1 Hyella patelloides LEGE 07179 | reverse complement strand
AGAAGAAAACTAGCAAATATCTTAGCTGAATTTACTCAAGCAGATATCGCTTCCATTACGGGATTTGATTTCATTCTCGATGCATTATCTGTAGCTGGACTTTAGGAAATTGGTATAACTTATGCCAGCCTTTTGAACCAATAGTTTTATTTCTAAGTTTTCTTTGCAGTAATTCAATCTTGCGCTGAACTTTGTCTAAAAACTTTGGTCTAGCAATAGTTAACCCATCAGAAGTTGCTAACATACTTTTAATTCCTACATCTATTCCTATAGTATGACCATGAGGCATATCCGTTGGCACGTCAACATCAAGTTCAATCATCAAATTAACATAGTAACCACTAGCTTTTTTAATGATTTGTACTTGGCATATTTTAAACCCATCTGGGATATCTCTAGATTTTCTTAGCTTAATATTTTTAAGCAAAGGCATCTTTAAATAACTACCATTTAACTCAATAGTTTGACTAATTAAGTTAAAAGATTTCATCTTCTTTTTATAACGAGGAAATCCCATGCCTTTAGACTTCATATTATTAAAAGCTCTATCCAACTTACGCAATGTTTGCTGCATAGCTTGAGCATTACCAGACTTGAGAAAAGGATTAGTCTTCTTAGCTTGTGTTAATTCAGAAGATTGAAAATGGTAGTTAGGATAATCAAATGGCTCAACAATGTATTCCTGAAATAGAGAACATTTATTAATCTCACAACTACGAGAGTTATACCAAAGCTTTCTGATATAGAGAGCATAATTCCAAACAGATTTGCATACATTCAGATTATGCTTGATAACCTCTATCTGTTTTGATGTTGGTTGTAACTTGTAATTGTACGTGAGATTAAGCATTACGACCTTTATGCTTGATGTTAATATCTACACTATACTACAACTAAACTAAGCACTTTAGTGTGGAAATGACAGAGATTTATTAGCACTTTGTCGATATTATTTTAATTCTTCTTTTCTCTATACTCTATACTCTGACTCGATTTTAATCATCATAGCCAATATCTATCCGAGGAAAAAAACCGAAGCAAGATCGGCAAGAGAAATACTTGCCGAATTATAAAAAGCGAGATCGCCTGAAAAGATAAATAATTTAAAAATACAAGCGATTAAACTTTAGAGATATTAACATCTGCTTGAGCCACCAACCAGGTATCACGATTTTGGGGACTGATTGCTTCACTTAACACTACTAAATAGCGATCGCCTTTTTCTTCAGAAGAAAGCAAATAATAAGTTTGCTTTTCGTCTACTTGATACCAAGCTGTGCCATTTCCTTCAGGATCTTGTTCTTTTAGAGTAGCTATTTCCTCGTCATTAACCATGAAGATCGCACCATCGGCATTACTAACCTGTAATTTTTCCTTGATATTCCAAAGTTTGGCAAAGTCATCTTTTAGATTTTGAGGAATTGCTTCGTGGATAAAAACTAGAGCATCCTCTTGATGGGAATCTATTGTATTTGAGCCTTTATAGGAATGAGGTAAATTTTTTAATTCAATCGGTGATTCTTGAGAATTTATGCCTGGCTGCCATCCTTTACGCCATTTACCTGTAAACTTTTCCATGATTGCCTTTCCATCATCGAGTTCTGATTCAATCTGGCTTTGCAGCCATTGTAAAGCATACTGTTGGAGTTCCTGTTGTTTCGGAGTATTGTATTTGGAATAAGATGTAAATGCATCTCTTAAAAAGCTCGGATTTAATGCTTTTGAAGTAGCCATAAAAAACTCTCCTCGGATTTATCTTAAAGGTTGACAACTCAAATGCTGCTAATAAAAATTAGCAACAAGTAGATAGCATTTTTACCTTTCTAAATTTGAAGCTAAACTTTATCCAACAATCGAGATTTTTGGCACGATTTGTCAGATAAAAGAAAGAGAAAAGAGCATAAAAAAAGAGCTTAATGTTATTGAAATTAAGCCCTTAATAACCTAAATTTTTTAAGTTATAAAAAACAATCTTTCTATGTTAATCTCAGGTCACAGCTTAAGAGATTTGAAATCCTGCAAGAGATTGCACAAATTAATTATAGAGAAGCTTTTTTTTCTAAAATCTCGTCTAGTCCTTTACACCATAAGCATTACTGCATTGCCTAGGAGTAAGAAATATCAACTTTTTAGCGATGTATTATTGCATTACATATATCACGATACCAATAATCTAGAAATAAAACAGCTAATTACAATACAAAACAAAAACATAGTCAATATTATTTTTTTGCTCGAACAAGTTCAATAAAGATGGTTTGTCCGAAAAAAGCGATCGCACTTTAGCAATATTTATTTTTATTTTTAGATATTTATGTTTCAATTTCTTCCCAGATTATTTCTACAACAGCAAAATTACCATCAATTTTTTTAGTTTCTGCTTCAGGGCGAGTGTAGTACAAAGGAGCGTAATAAACTTGCTGGCGTTTTAACAAATACCTAGGAACAATTGAACTTCATTTTCCCTAAAATCTTAAATTATCTATGGCTTTTACGCAGATGGGGCGATCACGCAGTGCCAGCGAAGCTGATCGCTTTACTAATTATTTCTCTAGTTTGCTCGATAGTTAGTTTTGGTTCAGTCCAAACCACTTCCCATTGACTTCCAGAACCTAGTAACTGAAGATCGTTATCAATTCCTGGCTTTCCTAAAGTATCAATTATAAGTCTTGATAATATACAAGAACTGTTAACTTGATTGAGGGTTACTCTAGTCAAAATCATCTCAGTACCTTCAATCAACTCTTGCTCGATAGATTTGATTTGCATAGATTTAATAACTGATTTCTTAAATCTTAAACTTACTAATTCGATAGAATAGTACCCTTTGTTACTGTTGCTTAATTGAAGCAGTTTTGTTTATTTCTTGGCGCGATCGCTTTATCATATTTTCACGATCGCTATCAACTCCACTGCGAGATTTATTTACTTTTTGGAACTCTTGGGAATGCGATCGCGTACCCGCGCCACTTCGTGATCGCAGATGTGATTAGTGGTTCTTCTCTACTGGCGTTATATTTTATAAAAATGATTATTAATTTCAAACCTTTACTACTAGCGCGTCTAGGTTAAAATGCTGGGTTAGTATTTTCTTGTTCCCCCAAGGTTGGGGGTTAGGGGGCTGAAATCAATTTTCAATACCCAACAAATTAATCTGGATGCACTACTACACAAATAATTGCTTGATGGAAGAAACCTATAACTTCAGAAGCTTGAAAACAATAGTCGATCGCATTTGTAAAATTTTAGATTAACGAATTACCTGCTAATCGAGATCGTTATTGACTAAATCTTGAATTGCCTGGTCGCATTTCTCTACTTTTTTATCTAATCCCATCTCTTGATATAGTTCTCTGGAATTTTCATAAGCTGTTTTAGCTTCAGATTTTTGCTGTAAGTTTTTCCGAGTATCTCCTAAATTAAACCAAGATTTAGCTTCAAGATCGAGAGTGCCTATTTCTTGAAAAATCTCTAAGGACTGTTCAAGGTAATCAATTGCCCGTGGATATTCTTCTTGGGAATAGTAAGTATTGCCTAAATTACATAAAGACTTAGCTTCTCCATGGCGAGCGCCTATTTCTTGAAAAATCTTTAATGACTTTTGATAGTAATCAATTGCCCGTGGATATTCTTCTGGGGAACGGTAAACATTACCTAAATTACATAAAGAATTAGCTTCTTCATGGCGAGCGCCTATTTCTTGAAAAATCTTTAATGACTGTTGGAGGTAATTTTTTGCCCGTGGATATTTTCCTTGGGAATAGTAAGCATTGCCTAAATTATTTAAAGAATTAGCTTCTTCATGGCGAGCGCCTATTTCTTGAAAAATCTTTAATGACTGTTGGAGGTAATTTTTTGCCCGTGGATATTTTCCTTGGGAATAGTAAGCATTGCCTAAATTATTTAAAGAATTAGCTTCTTCATAGCGATTGCCTATTTTTTGTGCAATCTCTAATGACTGTTGATAGATTTCTATTGCCCGTTGATATTTTCCCCAGGAATTGTAAGCATTGCCTAAACCTATTAAAGAAACAGCTACTTGATAGCGATTGCCTATTTTTTGTGCAATCTTTAATGACTGTTGATAGAATTCTATTGCCCGTGGATATTTTCCCTGGGAAGTGCAAGCACTGCCTAAACCTATTAAAGAATTAGCTACTTGATAGCGATTGCCTATTTTTTGTGCAATCTTTAATGACTGTTGATAGAATTCTATTGCCCGTGGATATTTTCCCCAAGAATTGTAAGCACTACCCAAATTATTTAAAGAAACAGCATAATCTGATTTATCTTCTGGTTGCAGTTTTAATCGCCATCCTGGAACTAATTTTTCATATATTTCTACCGAAACCCCATAGTAACCCCGCAGATTCAAAAAACCATAACAGGAATTTAAAAACTTATTAGCTGAAGCATACTGCCCTAATTCACATTGGTGATCGACAATTTCTAAATATTCGCTGACATCTTCTAGCACTTGCCAAGATTTTGGTTCTTTTAAATTAGCTTTATAATATTCAATAGCTTGCTGATGGGCATTAGTTAAAGTATTTGCTTGCTGTAAAACGTATTTCTGTACTAAAGATTCAAACTGATATTTATTATCTTTAGTTTTAGTTAACAAAGAGCGATTACATAATTCTTGTAGAGGTTCTCTAACATCTATTTGGTTATTTATTTCTTGAGTTTCAACTTTTTTTCTTAAAGAAAATAATTTGTTCAATAATTTGTTCAATAAATTTGGTTCAGGAATTTGCTTCCTTGCTGCTTTAAGGTTAAACGGTAGCCGATATACACTCAAATTAGTTATAAATTGTTTTTGTTCTCTACTTAACCTCTTTAAATGCTGTTTAATAATCCAATCTAAACAGGCATCTTGATTATCGCGATGTAAGCCGTCGACTTTTTCGACTTTTTTGTCATCGAAATCGAATTGATTTAACTGACAATCACAATATTCTCTTAAATATCCTGCTACCAATTTTATAGTTAGAGGATGCCCATTTACCTTTTCAACAAAATCTTTCAATTCTGCTTCTGTTCCTTGTATTGCTAACTTATTTAATAAAGCAATTCCTTCCTCAATCTTCATCCCTCCCAAAGTATGCCAATAGTCTAAACCTTGGAATAACTTGGGTTTCTCTTGAGTAGTTATCAATAAAGTACTATTTGTACCTTGTTGTAGCCAACGACGAAAAAATTCTTGATAAGATTCATCTTGACATTTTCTTTCTCGATCGAGCAGAGTTTCTAAGTTATCTACTACCAACAGACAGCGTCGCTGACTAAGTAGCAACAGTAAATTATTAATTAACTCCGTAATATCGATACGTTGAGGAGGCTTTCCACCCAAAGCCAGAATTATTTTTTCCGCAAATACTGTAAAATCAGGTTTTGCACTAACATCTGCCCAGAATTTCTTTTCAAAATTAAGAGATTTAAATTCAGATTCAGGATCATCATAAAAATAAGCAGCTAAAGTAGATTTTCCTACACCGCCCAAGCCTTTAATTCCCAAAGTCTTAGCTTGATTAATCCCTACAGTGCTAACTTGCGGATTATTCAGCCATGCTTCTATAACTTCTATTTCTTCTTTTCTCTTTACCAAGTTTTCGAGCTTTGGCGGTAAGATTTCGAGGTTGGTAGAAGTAGGAACAGCAGCGTATTCAATTGTATTAATTACTTTACCGAGGAATTATTAATGTTAATTCCACCTTCATTTTTACCAACTAAAATCCCACCTTCTTTTGCTACGGGATTATTCATGTTCAAGGCATCTCCACTACTCACATTAGCTACCTCTTTTGCTAACTTAGTGATTTCTTGAGCAAAATCTCTATCTTCTTGCATTTCTTGTTCTAGATAGGGTTGTAGTCGTTTTAATTTTTCCTCAGTGGGATTTTGTTCTAATTCAACTATGATATCTGCTTCAATAACAGGCTGATTTTGTAACAAGCGATTCTTGATTGTCTGCCATAATCTTGTTGTACCTTCAGTAGCAGCATTCCCAACAATTGCACTTAAAGCGATCTCTAGCAGCTTTCCTGCGGTAAATAATTCTATACTCATCTAAAATTCAGGTAATTCCAATTGTGTTTAAGACAATCACTTAAATACTAGCTAATTCTAGTAGTTAATTTGCTATTAAGTAAATATTAATTTTTGTTAGTCATGATGCCAAGCAAAATGTAAATAATTGCCTTAAATATTACCCTTGTAAGTAGATGACCAACCAAACATCATTCGTAGCTTTTGCGAAGGATTGAACTTAAAAGCAACCGAATCTCGATGTTGCTTGACGTAAAAAGTACCAAAGTTACGGATGTTGACGCTTTCCCTTTGCTTTAAAGATTGATAAATCTCCTCCAAAGTAGCATCGATAATTTCTTCAACGTCTTTCTGTTTACTATCTACTTTTTGAGTAACTCGTTTAACTAAGTCTTTTTTACCGATTGACATCTTATTAAACTAGAATTTTGCCGACAAATATTGTTCCTCAAGTTTAGTTTTAATCTGCCAGGGAATATCACTCTGATTAAATTTTAGTAATAAGTCTTGAGGTAATTTGCTATCCAATTTGTTTAAAGAATCTAAAAGACTAACGATTAAATCTAATTCTTCTAGTTTGCTACTTTTAAGGCGATCGCATATTGGTTCTATAGCAGATTTAATTCCTACCTTTGCTAAATGTTGTGCAGCTAAAATTGCAGATTCTCCATCATTTGTAACAGCATTCAGAAGAAAAGGTTTCTGTCCTGTTACTCTAACTCTATTTTTTAAGAAAGCATCTTTTTCAGAATAAAGATTAATCCGAACCGTTACAAAACAGTACTATTTGTTACTGCTGATTGATTAAACCCGAACCAGTTGAATAAAGTCAATAAACGGTTGCCAGTTATCATCTTCTCTAATAGCTTGCCAAATATTCTCGATTGCCGATTTTGACAAGATAACTGTAGGATTTACTCTTTGCAGACATTGAGCAGTTATATCAATTTCTGTTGGCGATCGCATAATTAATAATTGATGATAAAGCCAGCACCAACGTTTTAAAATAGCTACTTCTTCCCCAGATACCAAAAACTCTAAGTCTTGCAAAATAGAGTTAGCATCTTCGCGCCATTGCCGAGAAAATTTTTGTTTCAGTTCGCAGAAAAACTGATGATAGTTGACTTTAGTTAAAAACAACAGTTGTAGAGTCAAATCGATTAATTCTTCAGTTTCCCAAACAGACAAGCGATCGAATCCCAACTTACGAAGCATTTGCTGATGATAATATCGAGTGTAAGACTCAGAGAAAGTATCTAAAGCTGCTGCCATTTCTGAAACAGGGATTACTGCTGATAGCGGACGCTGCAACATTTCTAGATTCCAACGACAAGCACCTGGCTGATTGCGATAACTATATCTTCCCTGGCGATCAAAAGCAGCAGCAGTAAAATATGGATTATAAGTATCGATAAAAGCATAAGGGCCATAGTCAAAGCTTTCTCCCGTAATCGACATATTGTCAGTATTGAGAACACCATGACAAAAACCCACTGCCATCCATTGCCCCACTAATTGAGCGATACGCTCTACCAATTCAGTATAAAAGCGAATGTAGCAGTCTTGTTGCTGCCATAAATGAGGATAATAATATTGAATTACATGATCTAATAGCTGCTGAATTAGATCGGGGCGATCGTAATATTCTAAGCGTTCAAAAGTACCAAAGCGCAGATGAGAACGGCTAAAACGCACCATAACCGCCCCTTTTTCAGTCTCACCATCTCTGGTAAAGGCTTCAGTTTCAACTAAACTCAAACAGCGAGATGTCCTAACCCCCGAATAGTGTAACGCCTCCGCAGCCAGAACTTCTCGCACCCCACCTTTGAGAGTTAAGCGACCATCTCTAGACTGGGAATGGGGAGTTTGTCCCGATCCTTTAGTACCAAAATCGTATAGTTGACCGTCAATTCCTCGAATTTGACCGTAGAGAAACCCCCGCCCATCTCCTAAATAGGGATTGTATTGACCAAACTGATAACCGTGATAGCGTAATGCCAAACAGGATTGTTTTCCCTGAAAATGTCCGCCAAAATCTAGGAAATGCCGATCGGTAACTCTATTAGAATCTAAACCGAGAATAGACAGCAGATTATCATTACGAAAACGCAGAGTATGCTCAGAGAAATTAACAGGTTGTACGCGATCAAAAAAGTCATTACCCAAAGACTCTAAAGCTGATTCGTAATTAAGATCGAAAAAGGGATTGCTGTTTGATTGTCGATCGTTCAATGTAATTTTTATTAATTTAAGACAAATGTTAATTGAAACAGAACGTTTAATTCTACGAATGTTCCGCGAATCAGACTTTGAGGACTACTTGCAAATCTTTTCCGACCCAGAAGTCACGCGCTACATCGGTAATGGAAAAGCTATGGCGCGACCAGAAGCCTGGATGAGTATGGCTGCTATCTTTGGACATTGGCAATTACGGGGCTATGGTATTTTGGCAGTTGAAGAACGCTCTAGTAAAGTAGTTGTGGGTAGAATTGGGTTTCTCAATCCTGAAGGATGGCCTGGATTTGAGCTTTGTTGGATTTTAAATCGTAATTACTGGGGACAAGGTTATGCTACTGAAGGAGCAAAAGCATTACTCGACTATGGTTTTAGAGAGTTGAAACGAGAGCATATAGTAAGTCTAATTCATCCTGGTAATACTAGATCGATTCGAGTAGCCGAAAAATTGGGAGAACAACTTCAAGACAAAACAGAAGTGTATGGTAAAGAAGTTTTAGTTTACGGGATCGATCGATCCGCTTTCGACATGACTAACAATTAACTACTGTAGGGGCGATTCCCTAAAGGACTCGCGACCCATCGCGCGAATCTAAAAATGCTTAGCAGTCTGTTTATCAAAATCGAACTGAAATCTTTTACTACCATGAGTTTCCCCATATAAATTAAAGGTTATTGTTGGTTCATCTCCCACCGCTTCTGTGCTATGAATAGCCTCGGTAGTGAAGCTGATGATATCTCCTGGTTCGATAACTCTCTCGCCAACGCGATCAATTTTGTCAGGAAATTCTGGAGTAGGATTACGTTGCCAAAAAGTATTTTTCTGTTTGCCCTGTAATACTGTTACTATTCCCCAAGTACCGTGATTGTGAATGGATGAAGTTATTCCTGGTAAATTCATTTCTGTTTGGATAGACATGGGAAATCCCAATTCATCGTACAGCATGACCACTGAAACTCCTGTTTTCTGGTTTGGTTCGGGTAAACGAGTTTTAATCGTATAACAGTTAAGAAGTAGTTTTCTGACCAACATTCGCAGTCCCGATAGAGAAGTTTCTTCGTCTCTTTCTTCAACAGCAGCTAATCTAGTAATATCTTCTACTTCCGTTAAAAACCGATACAGTCGATATTCTTCAGCTAATAAATCCCACTCCCGCACTGATTTACATAGACAGCAAATACCATCTTCTTTGACCAACCAATCTGCTGTTTTCATTATCTTTGTCCTTCGTCTTCCGTCATTAATTTTTCCTATAACAACTAACGACTAATAACTGTCAGGGCGGTTTACAAACCACCCCTACCTATGCTTCCTTTCCGCGATTAATACTTGGGCGATCCAATCTGGTAAATCTTCTAGATCGCTGTTGGTTTCAGAATCTCTAATAGGTGAGTTGAATTCATAATAAGGCTCACACTTGCCATTATCATATACTTCTATAATCCAGCGATCGGGAAAACCATCTATCCCAATTTCCACATCATAGCCATCTTCTCCTAGAGTACGAGAAGCCATTACTGTAAACCAATCTCGATCTTCTGATGGTACATTCCATTCATGAGTTAAAAATGTAAAGGCTAATTTTTCAGCTTCAGTTGAATTAATCATTTACTTTATTCTTTGTCTAACAACTAACCACTGTAGGGGCGAACAAAAGTTTGCTCCTACCCATTAACAAACACCTCTTTACTCTTACGTTCCGCTTGCAATATTTTGGCAATACTTTCGGGCATTTCTTCTAATCCTGTCTCACTTTCTGAGGCTTTAATCGGCGAGACAAAGGTAAAACAAGGATCGCAATCTTTGGTTTCGTCGTAAACTTGAATCACCCACTTATCGGGCAATCCTTCTACGCCAATTTCTACTACATACCAGCGATCTTCAACCACGTGAGAATCAAGGGAAACAAAAAAATCGCGATCGTCTTCGGGAATTTCCCAATCCTCTAGAAAAAAATCCAACGCTAATTGTTCGGCATCTGTTGATGTTAATTCCATGATTACTATTCCTTCTTTTTTAACTGAATTTTTGACTCATTTAAATAGTAGAGAGAAATCAAAACAACCAAGGTAAAAAGGTTGAGATCGATTACCACTAATAACTAACAATCTCAACCAATTAACCAATGGTCAGGGATTATCTCTGACTTAATTTGTGTTTTTCTTACTAATTCACAACTTTTTCTCTATGTCTACCAGAGTGCTTGTCAATGTGTAACTCGCCACCAACTGCCCAATTTTCGCGATTAAATTCGTCAATATGAATTGTTACCCATTCTGGTTTTGTTCCCAAACTAGAAACTATAGTATCGGTCACTGCTTTTGCTAGTTCTCGTTTTTTTTCTACGGAGTGTCCTTGGGCAATTTGAATAGTTACAAATGGCATTTGATTTCTCCTTAATTATTGATGCTGTGGATAGGAACGAAATTTTAACCCTTTGCAGTCACCACCTAGAGTTACTAGCTGCATTGGAGTTAAATCTTTAAATTGCCACTAAATTGAAATCTTACTGAAATAGCGATCGCCCGTAAGTTAATTTCATAACTCAAAAATAAAAATCCCTTAAGGCGATCGCTAAAAATATTATTTGCTAAGGAAGTTGATTGCTCTTCATTAAAAACTTAGCTTTTTGCTATCTAGATTTTTAGTAAGATTTGCTACCAATTAGTCAAATTAGTTTCAATATTTAGAATTAATTAATCTTTGAAATATAGCAATATTCAGTAGAGGTCAATTAATGAATGTAGTGTCCTAAGCCATTAATGACTAACTGTCTGCTTTTCCCAATAGCGGAACAAAAATAGCCATAGTGGTAAAGATAAATTAAGAGCCATCAAGCGCACAGAATGAGCCACGGTAACAATTTCTGGATTATGGTCTAGAGTCAGGGCAACTAAAATCATTTCTGTCGAACCTCCTGGTGCTGTTACTAGCATACAGGTTAGCCAATCCCAAGGAGTTAGTTGGCTGGCAATAGTGGCAGCAATAAAGCCACTGGCAATGGTCATTGCCACAGAAATAAAAGCATAAGTGATACTTTTTCCCGTTATATCTACGCGGTTACTCCAAGCTTCACCAACAGTAATTCCTAATAATATTTGACCAATTACACTAACGGATTCAGGCGGTACAAAATCAACATTAGCAACAAAAGGAAGATAGCCAATGGCATTATTAAAAACTATTCCGACAACTAAAGTTCCAAAAAAAGAAGCAGCAGGAATACGTAATTTACTCGCTAGTTTTACTCCTAACCAAGCCGAAATAATTGCTAATATTAACCAGCATAAATAAATAGGATCGCTCTTTACTACATAGTCTCCTAGAGAAAAAGTGGTTTGGCTAACATCACGATCGGATATTCCAGCTATGAGAGGAATAATCAAAACTACGCTAGTGATACGAAGCGTTTGCACCATTGCCACTAAAGAGACATTGCGATTGTATTCCGCAGCAATACTCGACATGGTTGCCACTCCACCAGGTACGGTAGCTAACATGGCGTTGAGTAAGTTGGTGTGGCTGATACGAGAATAAAAATAACCGATACCACTGCCACAAAGCAGCATAAATAAAGTGAGAAAGATAAACAGTGGCAAACGAGAAGAAGCAGCCCACAAGTTACTATCAGCGATCGCAAATCCGATAGATAAACCGACCATTGCCTGTCCGATTTTTCTGCCAGCTTTATTAGGTTTAAGAGTTTTTTGAAAAATAGTTTGATAACTTCTCATAACTATTACTCCTGCACCCATTCCCCCAAAAATCCAGGCGACACCTCCTAAACCGAAATGTGCGATCGCTATACCTAAAAATAAAGCCAGAATTATCTCTAAAAAAGCGATTAAAACTCTAGTATTGGAATTAGTCATTAAATTACGGCAGGGTACTTCAAGAAAGCCATTTTTAGAACCATCACCATCTAAAATAGAGATAGTAATCTCTGACTTAAATTTTTATTGCTTAACATTTCTTTAAGTATAAACTGAAAAGTTAATCTTAGTTAGATTTACTCACAAGTAAAGAATCGAGTACGAGTACAAAATCATCACTTTCAGAATTAGACCAAATCAAACAAACTATTGAACCTCTCATAAGACTAGGTTTGCCTAGCAATTCTCGCTATCACCGTCAACCCACCGAGAGGCACAAGTGCTAGAAGCCTAGCTGAAGCAAGGCGAGGAGGTCAAAAATTGATATTAGTACTGGATAATCACCAATCCCTCATTCTTCATTCTTCATTCTTCATTCTTCATTCCTCATTCCTCATTCCTCATTCCTTTAAAACTCTTGCCCTAATCTAAATTGCTTTGCGTTCACCAAACCTACTCAAAATACCCGTACTTCTGGGTCAAAATACTCGTACCTTACCCCAAGAGAAATTTATTTATCCCACTATAGCTAGGTTTCACCCCCACAAGTACAACCTTAACCAATCTAATCTGAGTTCAAAATTATCTCTTCCAAATAATTAGCTGGTATAAGTTGTTTAAGCTAGGTCGTTTGTCCTTTGTTCTTCATTCTTTGTCCTTGGTATAAAGCCACTAATTAAACCAATGACCGATGACCAATGACCAATAATTATTAATTGAATTTAGGAGAATTATATGAAAATAGCCGTTGCTAGAGAAAACGAGCTAGGAGAACTTCGCGTAGCCCAAGTTCCCGATACCGTATCCCGCTTGGTCAAACAAGGTTTTGAAGTTTGGGTAGAGGCGGGTGCTGGTGTGGGTGCGGGTTATGAAGATTCTGCTTACGAAGCAGTAGGAGCAAAGATAATTGCAGATCCCGCTTTACTCTGGGGAGAAGCAGACATCCTGCTGAAAGTTAATCCTCCAGGATCGCGAGATGGTTGGTCAGAAATTGACTGGCTCAAACCAGAAGCAACTTTGATTAGTTTCCTCAATCCTTTGGGCGATCCCCAAGTTACTCAAGAGCTTGCACAGCGACAAGTTACAGCTTTTAGCATGGAGCTAATTCCCCGCTCTACCCGCGCTCAAAGCATGGATGCATTATCTTCTCAAGCCAACATTGCAGGTTATAAATCAGTGTTGCTAGCAGCAGCTAGTTTACCGCGAATTTTTCCGATGATGACTACCGCAGCAGGAACGATCCCCCCAGCCAAAGTATTGGTTTTGGGTGCAGGCGTGGCAGGATTACAGGCGATCGCTACAGCCCGTAGATTGGGCGCAGTAGTAGATGGGTTTGATATTCGTCCCACTGTTAAAGAACAAGTTCAAAGTGTCGGTGGTAATTTTATTGAAATCGATCTCGAAGAAAAAACCGAAGCCGAGGGAGGCTACGCTAAACAAGTTGGGAGCGATACTCAAGAACTGATTCGTCAGGGTTTAAGTCCCTATGTTGCCAAAGCAGATGTCGTTATTACAACCGCTCAAGTGCCAGGTAAGCCAGCACCACTATTAATTACAGAAGAGACAGTGGCACAAATGAAGCCAGGATCGGTAATTGTCGATCTCGCAGCAGAAAGTGGTGGTAACTGCGCCTGTAGCGAAGCTGGTAAAAATATTAACTCTCATAACGTAACTGTAATTGGTTCGACAAATCTTCCTGCGACTGTACCTGTTAACACTAGCCAGATGTATGCCAAAAATCTCTTAAATCTGGTGAAATATTTAGCCAAGGATGGAAATGTCGAGGCGAATCGCGATTCGCTGCTACTAGATTTTGACGATGAGATTACCAGCAGTGCTTGCGTTACCCATGCTGGAGAAATTCGCAATGAACGTATTAAAGAAGCTTTATTAGTTATTAGTAGGTAACGATATTATCCCGCTTGATATTATCCCATGAAGATGGGACGGGACTAACTACCAAATACCAACTACTAACCCATAAAAAATAGGAGTCGAACTCATGACAGAAGGATTATTAACAGGCTTAGTCGTTTTCGTTCTGGCATCATTTGTCGGATTTGAGGTAATTAATAAAGTTCCCCCAACATTGCACACCCCCTTAATGTCTGGTGCTAATGCCATCTCTGGTATTGCTGTAGTAGGTGCATTATTAATTGCTGGAGCGCAGGAATGGAACGTCACTACCATCTTGGGCTTAATTGCCGTGGTGCTAGCTACCGTTAACGTCGTTGGCGGTTTTTTAGTAACAGACAGAATGCTGCAAATGTTTAAGAAGAAGGAGACAACAACATGAATACATATTTGAATACAGGAATCGAACTAGCTTATTTAACTGCTGCTGCATTGTTTATTTTAGGCTTAAAAAAATTAGGTTCCCCCGCTACAGCCCGTAACGGGAATTTTCTCGCAGCAGTGGGAATGTTAATTGCTATTATTGCAACTTTATTAAATCAGTCCGTACTCGATTATGAGTGGATTTTAGTAGGTATTATTGCTGGTTCTTTGATTGGTGCGATCGCAGCTCAAAAGGTAGCCATGACCGATATGCCTCAAATGGTGGGTATCTTCAACGGTGTTGGTGGTGCTGCTTCGTCTTTAGTGGCAGTGGGTGAATTTTGGCGATTACTTGACGCTAATGGTACTGTTCCCCTTGATGCTACGTTTATTGCCATATTAGGTGTCTTAATTGGTGGTGTAACTCTGACAGGAAGTCTACTAGCCTTTGCCAAACTACAAGGCTTAATTACAGGTTCTCCCGTTACTTTTCCTTTTCAACAACCCTTTAATTTTTTACTGTTAGCTAGCTTTTTAGCTGGTAGCGTTTATTTATTAATTCAGCCAGCAAACCCCGCAATTTTTCTGACTTTAACCACTATCTCTTTACTTTTTGGGGCTTTATTTGTGCTACCTATTGGTGGTGGGGATATGCCCGTAGTAGTTTCTCTATTAAACTCTTTTTCGGGTTTGGCTGCTAGTGCTGTGGGCTTTATTTTATATAACAATATGCTCATTGTCGCAGGGGCGTTAGTTGGAGCTTCAGGGTTAATTTTGACCCAAATTATGTGTAAAGCGATGAATCGACCTCTTACCAACGTGCTATTTGGTGCTTTTGGTGGAGATAGCGTTGCCGTTGGTGGCGCAGGTGGTGCGGAAATTGATAAAACCTACCGTTCCATCGACAGTGAAGAAGGAGCAATGATGTTAGGTTATGCTCGTTCTGTGGTTATAGTTCCTGGATACGGTATGGCAGTAGCCCAAGCGCAACATGGTGTTAGAGAATTGGCTGCTCAACTAGAAAAAATGGGAGTCGATGTTAAGTATGCCATCCATCCCGTTGCAGGTAGAATGCCAGGTCACATGAATGTATTACTGGCTGAGGCAAACGTTGCATACGATCGCCTGTATGATATGGATGATATCAATACTGAATTCGAGCGCGTTGATGTAGCTCTAGTGATCGGTGCAAACGATGTAGTCAATCCCGCAGCCCGTAATGATAATAGCAGCCCTATTTATGGGATGCCCATTATTGATGTGGATAAAGCTCAACACGCCATTGTAATTAAACGCAGCATGAGAACAGGTTTTGCAGGAGTGGATAACGAACTATTTTACAAAGACAAAACCACCATGCTATTCGGTAGCGCACAAGATGTAGTATCCAAGTTAGTAGGGGAAGTAAAACAACTGTAATTGTTGTAGGGGCGAATCGCGATTCGCCCTTTATTGGTTGTTGGTTTTTGGGGTAGAGCGATCGCTTTTAACCTGCTATATAATTTAAAGTATGAGCGATCTTTACTATCAAAAAGATTGTTAGTTAAATACTGATAATTATAGTATTGGATTTAACTAAGGTCTTTTATATAGAGAGTTCAATTGTTTACGGCAGGGATTGGTTGTGAGCATATTTAAATACATAAGGCTGTTTAACTTCAGAGGCAACCACAAAGTAGAGGTGGAAGTTTACAGAGAGATTGAAAAGCTGCACCAGCTAGTTACCAATCATCAGATGCTACTTAATCAGGAAGCTCCCTGGCTATTTCTGGCAATTATTGCCTGCTGGGGAATTCCAATCCCATTTTTAAGCCTGCGACTTCTGGCAGCTGGGTTTGTGCTTAATATATTTTTCTATTGCAAAATAGGACACAGGAAAGACGGTAGAAAAGAAAACTTTCTCAAAACCGCAGATAGAATAGAAGCGACAATAAAGTCGTCAAGCTTCGACAAGAAGACACAGGAGTCAATGTTCTTCAAGCTTCAAAATTTAAGGGAATGTATAAAAGGAATCTCTGCTTATAAAAATACATGGATATTCTCAACCTGCATGTTTTTCTATGGTTTATCCTTTGCAATTTTCGCGGATTCAATTATTGTTTCAATACGTGACAGAATTTTGGCGTTGTTATAGTAAGCGTTGGGTAGAGCATATCTTTGAACTCAATTAACCTGTCTATATTTGAGACGCGATATAAACTCAAAAAAATACTCGCATTTCAATCCAAATCTAATCCTTTGAAGATGGGATTGTTGTAATCAAAGCCTTAAAGTAGAGCAAGACGTTAATAAGTCTATTTAATATTGAGTACAAGCAATAATAAATCAAAAATCATCAAATCAGATCGGCGATAACCTTTAACTTGTCTCTATTTGAAGTGCGATCGCACTTCACTCTAATAACCAGCCAAATAATTCTCCTAAAGTTATAGGTCGTGGTGTCATCTGCTATAAACCTCCAGGTTAAAATGAAAAGATAACCAACGAAACGAGGTCAAGCCTATGACAGTGAGACAACCACGATACAGCAAAGAAGAATTTGCTCGACGTGGTAATGAGATTTATGAATCTCAGGTGCGTCAACAAGTAGAAGAAGGTAATGATGGCAAGATAGTAGCGATTGATATTGAAACAGGTGCTTTTGAAGTAGCCGATACACCAATTGCAGCAGTCGATCGACTCTACGAACGATATCCAGATGCTCAACCTTGGGTAATTCGGATTGGACATCGGGCAGTTTACCGTTTTGGTTCTCGTAGCCTAAAGAATTCACCATGATGCAAGGTTTCGTTAATCAAAATTGCGAAGCCATTATCCAAGTTGCAGTAGGTCATGCTAGTAAACGAAAGCAAATGGTTAAAGCTCTAATTGACACTGGTTTTACAGGTTTTCTTTCCCTACCACAATCCATTATTGCCTCTCTTGGATTACCTTGGCATTTCCGTGATGTTGGCACGTTAGGCGATGGAAGCGAGGTAATCTTTGAAATGTATAAGGCGAGTGTAATTTGGGATGGACAAGATCGGGTTATTGATGTTGCAGCTTCCGAAGCAGATCCGCTAATTGGAATGAGTTTACTGTATGGGTTTAAGGTTGAGATTGAAGCAGTTGAAGGTGGGATTGTTGCAATCAAAGCCTTAAAGTAGAGCAAGACGTTAATGAGTCTATTTAAATTGAGTACAAGCAATAATAAATCAAAAATTATCAACCCAGATCGGCGATAACCTTTAACCTGTCTCTATTTGAAAGGCGATCGCTCTATCTCTGAAAAGATTGTTATCATATCCAAGTTGTAATCTAAACAACATTAATATATGAAAAAATTCTTTAATTTATCCCATGCATGGTGTATATCCAGAAAGTTGACCCATAATAAATAGTTATGTGCCGTAAACTTTGGAAAGAGTAACCATGGATTCAAGTTTTTGGCTTCAGAAGTGGGAAAAAAATGACATTGGTTTCCACAAAAGTGAAGCTAACCCAGTGCTGGCGAAATATTTTGAAGAGCTTTCTCTATCGAAAGGCAGCCGTCTATTTGTGCCATTATGTGGCAAAACTCTCGATATCGCTTGGCTGCTTCTTGAGGGCTATCGTGTTACTGGTGCTGAATTGGTTGAAATGGCAGTCGAGCAGCTATTTGATGAGCTTGGTATGAAGCCCAAAATATCAAGAGTCGGAGAAGCAAGCCTCTATAGTGCAAAAGATATCAACATCTTTGTCGGCAATATCCTTGATGTATCTGGCGAAATCCTCGGCTCAGTAGATGCAATCTATGACAGAGCAGCTTTGGTAGCCCTGCCAGAAGAAATGCGTAATCGATATACAGCGCACCTAGCTGAGATTACGGGTAAAGCACCGCAGTTGCTAGTTACCTATGAGTACGATCAAAACCTGATGGAAGGTCCTCCATTTTCAATTAGTAACGAAGAAGTAGAGCGACACTATAGCGATAGTTATGATTTATCTCTTATTGTAAGCACTGATGTTGCTGGTGGATTGAAAGGAAAATGTGCAGCAAAAGAGAACGTTTGGCTGCTTCAGAAACACCAGTGAATGTTCTCTCAAGTACAAATATCACAGATAATAAATAGTTAGCGGTCTAAGAATGGTACAAAACAGGAAGCAGCAAGACGTTAATGAGTCTATTTAAATTGAGTACAAGGAATAGCCCATCAAGAATCATTAACTCAGATCGGCGTTAACCTTTAACCTGTCTATATTTTAGACGCGATCGCTCTTTACTTCAGTAACCAACTAGCCTAAAGTTAACCCAAAAGCCATAGTAAAATCGGGTACGGGTATAACATCCTTTGCTACTTCTTGCCTCTATTTTTTAGTATTATTAAAGGGTAATCAAAGTTCAGAATAACTCAATAGCGGATATGGATTATCGAGATATAATCACGATTGAGCCTGGAAAGCGGAGTGGTAAACCTTGTATCCGTGGGATGAGGATTACTGTCAGCGATATTCTAGAATATCTTGCAGGTGGCATGACAGAATCAGAAATTCTTGAAGACTTTTCAGAACTAACATCCCAGGATATTAAAGCTTGCCTTGCTTTTGCAGCTGATCAGGCGAAGCCTGGCACTGCGTGATCGCGAGAAAAAGTTATTTATCGTGTCCCTGTGAAACTGCTCTTAGATGAAAACCTATCAGATCGAATTATCCACAGAATTGTCGATTTGTATCCCAATTCCGAGCATGTTAAGACTCTAGGGCTGATAAATACGGATGACGCAATTATCTGGGAATATGCAAAAACCAATGGTTTTGCGATCGTTTCTAAAGATTCTGATTTTTATCAGCGCAGTTTGCTTTATGGTCATCCGCCCAAATTTATTTACCTTCGTATTGGTAACAGTCCAACCTCAAAAATTGTTCAAATTTTGAGAGATAATTTCGATACGATCTCTGAGTTTGAAGTTCGAGAATCGGAAAGTATTTTAGTGTTGGCATAGTGTGAAATCATAGCCTAATCATCTGGTTACTTTTTAAATTAATGCGAGCACTGTTCACTCTAAATTGAGTACAAGCAATAACAAATCGAAAATTATCAACTCAGATCGGCGATAACCTTTAACCTGTCTATATTTGAGGCGCGATCGCCTTTAGGGTTAAATAGCTACTTAAATATATCCGTACTAACTCAAAAAAATACTCGTATCTCGATCCCAATCCAATCGTTCAAGACTTTCAAATACAGGGCTGAGGATTTTGAGTACACGTTTAATTATATTAATGCAAACGCCTCAAATCCTTATTTTTCAAGCAGTCTGATATAAATTGAGTTTAAGGTGAACAATAGCAAATGACAAATGACAAATGACAAAACTATAACAATCCCAAATCCTGTAAACATAGTCTAGTAACTTCTAATCTTGCTGGGAGAGCGTTTTCCGAATCCATATCTAGATTGGTAGCAAAGAAATAAACATTGTCGTTTTGCTCTAGGTAACCCACATACCAACCGATGCTAGGTGTGGTAGAAGCAGCCCATCCCGTTTTTGCCCGAAGCACATAATCAGGTGTTTGTTCGGCGATCATAATGTCTTTCACCAGATCCATAGTTCGTTGGTCAAAAGGTAAGTCATTTTGATAAAAACGGCGTAGAAAATCAATTTGCTCTTGAGGTGTAATTCTTAATTCTCCTGAGAGCCAAAACTTGTCAATATCTTCTTTTGCACCAATATTTTGATTGCCATATTGAATTTTATTCACGAAATCCTGCATCCTTTGATGACCAATTCTACGAGCCAACACCTGATAAAACCAAACGGCGGAATACTTGAAAGCAAGACTAATGTTTAAATCTTGATTCCATTCTTTGATGGGAGAATCAGGCAAACCTCTTTCAATTCCATCCCAAGTAAGAACAGCGACATCATCTTTAATTACTTCAGTTTCTAAAGCAATTAAAGAATTAGGAATTTTATAGGTTGAAGCAGGGAGAAAAGCAGTGCTATTACGACTGGGATTATGTTCATAGAAGCTATCTCGATCGCGATCGTAAATGATAATCGAGCCATTAACCCCTAAATCATCAAAATGCTGCTTAAAATCAACTGTTTGCTCTATTTCTGGTGTATTTTGTGAATAAACTCGATGTTCTTGAACAAACCAACTACCAACTACAGCCAAAACCAATAGCAATAACAGATTGAGCAGTTTTTTCATAATTACACTTGTAACAAAAGCGATTTTAAATTTACCAGGTTATCTGTTTTTTACCAACAACTAATAACTATTCCCACTCGCGATGCTAATAACTGTAAGGGCGAACTACGGTTCGCCCCTACCAACCCCAACAAATCAAATTCAGAAATAAAACAATGACGACTCAACCCATTTCCAACGAAGTAGCCCTCAGAATTGCCTTAGCAGCCAAGGTATTACCTAACGTATCTGTCGGAGATTTAATTGAGGCTTTGCAAACCAATCTCGACGATGAAGAAATTACCGAGAAATCCCTCAGTAAACTTACAGTCACCCAATTTAAAAAATCCTTTGGCAAGATGTACGAAATTGACGGTGAAGAAGAAGGAGAAAATGTTGATAACAGTGACATGGAAGCTTTTAAAGAAGCGGTACGAATCCTCTGGGGTGAAACAGGTTATTTCGAGCAATCTTCACCCATCGAACCATATGAAGAGGGTGATATGCCCAACTCCATTAGAATTGCCGTCGCTTCCAACACCGCAGAACAATTAGACGGACACTTTGGTTCTTGCCATCGTTACTTAATCTATCAGCTATCGGCAGACGAACTTAAATTAATCGATGTTCGCTCAGCAATAGAAGCCGATCTTGCGGAAGAAAAAAATACTTACCGAGTCAATTTAATTAGAGATTGTCCCGTACTCTATATTATGTCCATCGGTGGTCCTGCTGCTGCTAAAGTTATTCAAGCTTATATTTATCCCATGAAAGTATCTCAGGGTGGTTCGGCAAGAGAAATCTTAGCAGACTTACAAAAAGCGATCGCAACTTCTCCTCCACCTTGGTTAGCCAAAATTTTAGGCATTGGGACAGGTGAAAGGGTGAAAAATTATAAAGCTGTTAGTGGATAGGGGCAAACCAACCTTCGCCTGTACAGTAGTTAGTCATCGATCATTGGTCATTAATGTTTACATGAATAACGAAGAACAAAAGATAAAAGACAAACTCAGAAGGATAAATTATGAACATACAAAAAAATAAACAGCGTATTCGAGAAATTCAACAGATAACGGGATTAAGACCAACCCACTTTGCCGATTTGATTCGAGTGGCTCAATTAATTTACGATCCCAGTGGCGGTGTATCGGGTAAAATCGTCGAGGTTGACTGGTTAACTTTTGGTATTCCTAGAGGAGTTGCTGGCAATTTGCGATCGCTAGGACAACAATATCAATACGAATCTCCCCATGTTTCTCCTGACTTAGTTTGGGATGAATTGACTCCAGAAACTCGCAGTTGGTTTATCGCTCACAAGAGTATTTTATGGGAAATTGAAGAGTCGTTTCCCGCTTTGGATGAAGACTAGAACGATTAACCATATTATCCCGCTTGACGAGCGCGGGGATGGGGGGACTTCAACAAACCACAGTTAACTGTGAGAGACAAAACAGAAAACCAGAAAAGTCCCCCCTATCCACCCCTGCCGAGGCTTCCTCGGCAAAGGAACGCCCTAAAGGACTTCCTTCGGTCGCGCGAGTGTTGACGGGACTAACCACTAACAATTAACCACTAACCACTAACCATTATGCAAGTTTTAGGAGCATTTAATAAATTCGAGCAGTGCGTTCTCAATATGGCTCTGATTAATATCTGCGATAGCGAGAGTTATGTTGGTCAAGAAATGCGGGGACAATATAATGCTTGGAAACGAACGACTGATGAAACAGTATACAATCCCTGGCTAGATATCCATAAGTTTACGATTTATCTACCCCATCCCGATCAAGAGTACGAAGATGTCACCTTAGAAGAAGGACTGACCAAAGGGTATAACATTGAAGTTGAACCAGTTAAAGACCCCAGTAAGCTGGTTTATAACATCCCCGAAGGAGGACATTTTGTAGTCGTTCTCAAACAGAGACTAGTTAATGGGAATTTTGAGATCGCTGCTACTGGTATTTTTGTTCGCTCATTGGGCATTCTCAGTCTTGATGTTATTGTCGATCCCGACGAAGGGGAATATCAATCGCTGATGGTTAAACATCCCATAATTAGAGACTATCCCCAAGACTGGGAAACCAAATTGAAAATGTTTTTACAAGGTGAAATCAGAGGAGAAGAATTGTCTCGCGTGGTGGGATATGTAGATCGCGGTTTGAATCGAGATTTTAGACCCCCTTCTTGGAATGAGGTTTACTTAGGAGCAAGTGGCTTTGCAGGGTTTTAAAATCGCGCTAGCGATTAGCTGTAAGCTTTCTTGCTATTAGCTATTAGCAAGACTTGCATAGTGGGGGAATCAAACCTGGCTTATAAGTAGGTCGGGGGAATTAAACTCAACTATATTTAGTTTTGTAAAGTAAGTCTAATCGTTTAATTAATATCAAGCCGAAGGAATTTTACATTTTGTTACATAGTTTAGATTATTTATGTCTGCCTACTTAGCTGGTTAAATTGACTAAAAATAATACCAATTCCTCTTCACTAAAATTATCCCCTTGTACTAATTCTTAAATTAGGTAGCGAATCGCAAATAACTCCCATGGAGAGAGTCCTGAGAGGGTGTTTCCTCTCGCGCAATTTTAGGTGAAAACCTGCTTTCTCAGACTATTTTCAGAAACTACTTTCATAATGATATCTATCACAAGAATCACAAGAATAGATATCACGATACCATTATGAAATTTTCTCTCTGGGCGACTGCTACTTTTATGGCATTAGGACTCTTTATTCCTTCTAAGGTTCATAGTTTTGAAAGGACGACCCTTATGGAGGAGCAAGCATCAACTAGTTCTCTTGTCAGTCACCATCAAGCATCAACTGGTTTTCTTGTTAGTCACCATCATCATCGACGGGGTTCTTTCAGACATAGAAGACATAGAAGACATCGTTTTCACCGAGGAAGCTCATTTCGAGGATACTCTCCACGTCACCGAAATTTTAGGCGATCTTCTCGCCGTCGTTTTCGTAGAAGACCATCTTTAGGTGTTTTTATTCGCATTTAGCTCTCGAAAAAACTGTTACTTGAGTCTTGAATTCTAAAAAGCTGCAATCTAGGGGTTAGAGCTAGCTCCTATTTTTCAATGAGGTATTGTTTGCCATCATGTAAAACTGATACCAGTTCTCAAAAATAGCTAGATAGATAGAAAATTATTTCTAATTGACGAAAAAACACTCAAACTACTGTTTACACTAACTCCTGACTCGGTGACGGGCGTGACTCCTAGCTTTAAACCTTCATCTGAATCGATAAATAATAGAATCGGTAGAAGAACTAAAGTTGCTGATGAAGCAACAAAAGACTGGATTAGGGTGTGCCAAGGTACAAAGTCTTTATCTGCTGAAAATTAAAGTAGTAGAAAATATTAACTATTGCGATCGCTCTGGTTCATCAATCTAGATGATGTTAGAGAAAAAGTTGCTAATACCTTAAATTCCTTAGAGCAGGAAGTTATTATTTCTTTAGCGAACTGGAAATTTTTGGCTGATGCCTTATCTCTCTAGGGGGCTTTCCTCTTGGTTTGTCTTCGGTTCAAGACTATTTGCTTGTTGATTCGACCCACCACTTCCCGATTCAACCTTTTGCGGAAATGTACCAACATTGAGGCTTCAATTGACATACTCACACGACCAAGCTGACGCTATGGTCGCAGAATCTCTAAGGTAGAGAAATCTACGAACACACCAATTACGGTGTCATGCTGGCACTGTCAAGGCGACCCCAATACTTCTCGGTTAAGCATTAAGCGGAATTAAAAATCGCAAAAGTAAGTTGTTTTGGTGGAATGGATTTCTCTTGATGAAGAGGTTTTTTGGAAGGGAATTTGGAACGAGTTTTCTTGCTCCGTCCTATACGCGCTCGGAGACCTCAGCGCGGGCGGTGCGCTTTTTGACTACTCTGGTATTCTGCCTGCCTTGTCTTGGAGGAATTTGTTCGGCTAGGATGTCTTGGATTAACCGTGAGAAAAAAAGGGCAGTTGCTCATCTTTCAAGTCTTGAAAATTAGGAATGGCTCGACGAATAACCTTGAGAGTACCAGTAAAACCGAGACGCAAAGGAGAAATATTAGCTTGTTGGGAAGCTTGAAACATCAAAGAACGAATTGCATAGTGACCTAAGAGCCAACCATAAATTTCTTGAACAACTTCACGAGGTTTGAGGGAACGAATGGGAGTTTTACGTCCCAAAAGGTGAGTTTTGAGTTCATCAATGGTATTTTCGCACCTCCCATCGCTGATGATATTGTTGCGCCAAAACAGGGCAGGAAACAGAGTCAAATTCATTAAGCTAGTAATTAAACGATAAGTTTTAAGATCTCCATTAGTTTCAATAGTATATTCAATAACTCGAACTTGTATTTTGCTTAAACCCTTTTTTTTCGACTTGCGATCGGGATTAATCCAACTCAAATAAGAACCATCATCTAATTCTCATTACGCACGTCTAGACGTAATACATAGAGCTATAAGATTATAGCGATCGCATATCTCAGAGAGATGACCAAAGCCGAGATTTTTTAAGTATTTTAAATAGTTTCCAGGGAGCTAAAACTCAGATAAAATAACTCTAATAAAAGTAATTGTTAAAGTTTGATTTTAATGAGTCAATTAGCCAATATTGAAGTTCAAACAATTAATCATTTAGGAATAATAGCTGGTCTAATAGATGAAATAGGGATAGTAGAAATAATCAATGAACAGTTAGGGATTAAAGCTCAAGAAAAGTTAAATAGTGGAATAATTGTTAAAAGTATAATTTTAAATGCTATGGGGTTTGTCTCAAGACCCTTATCTTTATTCCCTCAGTTTTTTAATGATAAGGCGACAGAACATCTCTTCGGAGCGGGAATATGTCCCGAATATTTTAATGATGATAAAATTGGTAGAGTTATGGATAAACTCTACAAAATTGGCTTGAATAAAATATTTTTGGCAATTGCTTTGAGAGCTTGTAAAAGAATAGGTCGTCAATCATCAATATTCCCCTTTATTAGTTTATACTATCGGGCAAAGACAACTTAGAGCCAACCTAAAACAGAACAATACAGGGGTTAAAAATCAATTAGGTTCATTAACAGATAAACCCACTCTACGTTGGATATTTCAAGGCTTTCAGGGCATTCATTTAGTTGTTTTCAATGGAGTAAAACAAATTGTAAATCTGACTGATTCTTGAATTAAAACTATTAATTATTTTTCCAAGCATTGTCAAAAATATGATATTTTATCTGGCTAGTAATCAGATTTTTATTTAATATTTTAAACCTAAAAAGAGTGAAAAATAATATTCTCTTGCACAGTTATTCTCAATAACTATCGATTAATGATAATAAGTTGAAATCAAAGTATTTTGTCGCGCTTCGATCGCCTGTTCCTGGTTGCCGAGCCAGCATTAAAAGTATTAAAAGTGCATTCAGACTCATACTTTTTACCAACTACAAACTGAAGTGCGTAATGAGAAATCTAAAACTTGATGAGCAGGGAATTTAACGTTAGCTGGTACTCTTCCTAAATACTGACATTTTTGGGTTAATGTACAACTAACCATTTGATAAGAATGAAATCCTCTGTCCCACATTAACAGCATGGATTCACTCACCGAACGTAGTAATTTTATAGCTCTGACTCTTTCTCCAATTCGATAAGGACATAAAAGTGCATCTGTAATTAAATGTGTTCGGAGCTTCAATAAGTAAAACTACGCGAACTTTTGGAAAAGCTGCCCTTGTTCCTTTTCGACTCCCAGGATAACCAAACACTTTGGCATTAGCTTTACTATCAGGGACATCTAATACCGTTCCATCTATCGCCATTACTCTTAGTTCCCCCAGAAATGCACCAATCGTTGTCGGATTTGCCAAGGGTCGCACCATTGAGTTAAATAACTGACTCATTACCTGACAACCTAATCTTTGCCTCGTCTCACTTATTGAAGAACTAGTCGCAATACCGTTCGGTTAAGCCCCCCAGCCCCCAACTTTGAGGGAGTTATATTTGTGAAAGTCCCCCAGGATTGGGGGATTTAGGGGGCGGACAAAATAACTTGAGATACTAACCGAACAGTATTGGAACTAGTCGGAGTTTTCCAAGATTGTCCCAATTTTGTCCATTGTCTACTCAATCCGTTGACTAAATTTTTTAGAACTGTCGTCATTGAATCAGATGACCAGTAGCTCATCGCAATGACTAAGCACACTACCAAGCTTGAGGTTAGCTTTCTTTTTCGTGATTCAAAGCTATTGCTTCTCTCTAAGGCTTGCTCAATCATTTTTGGTGTAATGACTGTTTCTATCGCTTGAAATACTTCTGAAGCTTTTAGCTTAGGATTAATCAAAGAAAATTCTTTAAGTTGCAAATTTTATCCTCAAATTCTATTAGTGCTTAATCTCGATTAGTTTAAACGATTTTTGGCTTAACCGAGAAGTATTGGGAGTTGATTCTATTTTAAAACTAATAAACCATTTGTTGGCTCTTTTACTAATAGTTACAGATTTTGGGTTAGTGCCTTGAGGTAATCTTTCATAAGTCTTTAACCATCCAATTCTAGGGACTTTAATTCTGTTAGGTTCTACATTGATTGAGCCATCTAACGTAAAACTATCCGACTTACCTTTTTTCTTGAAGCGTGGTGGTAATTTAGTTTTCTTAAAACAATCATCCCAAGCTCTTCTTAAATGCCTTAAAGCATATTGTGGCGCACATTTTGAGACTTCATAATACCAAGAATATTCTGGTTTTACTAGAGCTACTAACCATTTGTGTAAATCAATAGAGGTCGGAAATTTAATTTTTGCTTCTGGATTATTTTTATTATTATCTAGAATATTCTTGGTTAAACTTAATCCCCAATTCCACGCGTGTCTGGCTACTCCTGCGTGTTTAGCTAAGAGAATTTTTTGTGTATTATTCACTTTTAATTCTGTCTTAAACCCTAACAGCATTTTTAAAAGATCTTATCAGCTACTTCTCTTAACTCTTTAACTAATGCCTTGTTTTTATAACTTCTGCTTCCATATAATCTAGCACTAAATACGGTAATTATTTCTAGTACGTCTTGAGCTAAATCTTCCTCAAATGTTGAATCTTCTGAACGATTAATAATTACTACCTCCGTGCCATATATTTCACAAAGCATAAATATTAGTTCGCTACCAAATCTTAAGAGACGGTCTTTATGACTTAAAACTAATCTTTCCACTTGATATGTGCAGATTAATTTGATCAATCTAATCAAACCTTTTTTCTTGTAGTTCATTCCCGAACCCAAGTCTTTAATTAGTTCAAATGACCAACCTTGTTTGGCACAGTAAGCTTCAAGTACCATTGCTTGACGCTCCAAATCTTTTTTTTGGTCTATTGAACTGACTCTAGCATAAACTACAGTAAGACTTGCATCGGATTTGTTACCTAATAATTGACTAACATCGAATCTTCTATGACCTCCTTCTGTTCTAGTCGAACGGATTTTGCCCGACTCTTCCCATCTACGAATGGTTTTAGTCGATACACCTAGTAACTCTGCTGCTTCTTTTACTCCAATCAAGTTAGACATGAACATATAATATCAAAATATTTGTCTAACTATGTTAATTATTGTCTAATTATTTGAGTTCAGTTTTTAACCCTAAAAAGTATTGTAGATCTGGGGCTGTCTCCTGAATCGCATTCAAGAGACAGCCCCGTTCGTTTTACAATAGAGTTCCGTTCCATCTTCGGATAATATCAAGCGGAATCGAGATAATTGCTGACTTCGATCTCCACTCTCTACTTTATCTACTTTAATTTTCCCCACCCACTTTAAGCGGGCGTTTCTCACCCGAAATGAGCTATTCCTCTATATCATTATCATTCTTTTTGCCAGACTTACGACCAGATTTTTTCTTATTGGACTTATCTTCGTTAGTCAAGCCAGTATACACTCTTGCAGTTTGGTCGTCCACAATCATGTTGGCATCATCACTCAAGTTTTGGTAAGAACGCAATGCAGCATCAGGACTACCAACATTATCTTCGCTTCCCATACGGAAATTGTCAAAATCTCCATTGTAACTACCATATAAGGAATTATTACGGAATCCTGAACCATCAAGATCGTTTCTCATAGTACCAGGCTCTTCATGGGTATTAAAGCCAGTTCCCGCAGGGATTAAACGACCAATAATGACGTTTTCTTTAAGTCCTCTAAGCCAATCAGATTTACCCTCAATAGCAGCCTCAGTCAAAACACGGGTTGTTTCTTGGAAAGAAGCAGCAGAGATAAAGCTATCAGTATTTAAAGATGCTTTAGTAATACCTAGTAGTACTGGAGTATATTGTGCTGGCGCACCTCCTGTAATAGACATCGCATCGTTAACCTGCTCAATTTCCCGTAGTGCTACCAACTCTCCAGGTAACATTACGGTATCTCCTCCATCATCAACTTTAACCTTAGAAGTCATTTGACGGACGATAACCTCAATATGTTTATCAGAAATATCAATTCCCTGACTTTGGTATACAGATTGCACCTGGTCTACTAAAAACGTTTGGGCTTTTTGTAAACCAATCAAAGAAGCTTCATAGCAACCTTTTTCTTCCAGATAGTAGTTAAAGAAGACCTCTAAAATTTCGTGAGGATTGGCAATACCATCAGTAATTCTTTCTCCGACACCCACTTTTTGTCCATCAGAAACCATCGAGTTTTGGTTGGGAGCGACAGGGTAATCGCTGATAGTCCCATCATCTTCAATAATCTTGATATCTACGGTTTCTCCTTCTTCATAAACTACTTGGCAAACCCCAGGACGACGACTTAAGATACAACCCTCTTTAGGTTTTCTTGCTTCTAGTAGTTCTTCAATTCGGGGTAAACCTTGAATAATATCCCCAGTTTTAGAGCGTTCAAAGACTAGTAGTACCAAGTTATCTCCCCTTTGAACCAAATCACCATCATCAATGTGTAAAACTGCACCAGAAGATACCCGATAAGGACGAGCATTCCTCATCACGATACTGGTTTTACCTTTTTCCCTCTCCACTAATTCCACAATCTGTCCAGATTCAGTAAGCTTGAATCCTGGTGCAATTTCTGCTTCTGAAACCATCAGGTCTTCTTCTTTACATTTCAGTTCACTCTTAGCAATATCTATTTCGTGAGTTACAAGATCGGACTCTCGCATAATTAGGATACGACGAATTGCTTCTCCTCCCTGACGAATACCTCGTACTTCTCCTGCTGATTTACATTGAATTTCAGTTTGAGCAATAGTTTCTCCAGGAAGGATTTCTTGACCATCTTCTACTAGCACTCTAGTTTCAATACCACCACTGTAGGGGTCAGCATCAGTATCACGTCGTAGTACTAATGGCTCAACGATCACCATCTGGAATCTTTGAACTTCGGGGTTTTCAGGGTCTGGTTGGAGTTCAATATCTGCACTCAAAGTACCCAGAATATCGATGTTATCAAGATTTTCAATTTCAGCAATCAATTGAGTAGTCAATAAAGATAGCCCATCAACAGATTTAACTCGCTCTCCATCTTTAAAATAAAGCTTTTGAACTGCTTTTAATTCAATTTGGCGACCATCTGCTTTGTTAATAGATACTTGAGAAGGAACATAAGGTTGATCTGTAACTTGAAACTCTTTCACAGGACGCAATAAAAGTGCTGCTCCTTCTGTAGTCTCAACAATCTCTCCATACTTTAATTCTTCAACTGTTACCCCTGGTAAAACCTCTGTTCCTGGCTGGACTAACTGTCCGTCTAATGAGGGGTCTACTTCATCAAGAAGATGTATTTCTCCTGGTTTAATGATGATTTCTCGTAAAATGTCATTTTTCTGGATTACTTCGGCTACCCCTGAAGATTGAGCAAAAACTTCTTTTACTACTTCAGTTCCCGCTTCAACATATTCTCCATCTTTGACAATCAATAGTGAAATATCTTTGTTGACTTCATGACTTTCTTCGGGAATCCAGAGAATCGTACCGCCTTTGGTAACTTCGTAACCCTGCTTACGTCCACCTTTACCAATTTCAATCCCAGCATACTTTATAATACCACCAGTTTCCGTTGTATAGCGATCGTCAATCATTTCTGCAATGACTTGAGCATTTTGAACTTTAGTACCTGGAGTTGTTTTCAGGGAGAATTTTTGATTATCCGCAGTATGGATAACGTACTGTTCTCGACCGCTATCGCTTTCAATATTAACTTCTGCTTGATCTAATACTACTGATGCGGTGACAATTTCAATTTCCCGACTATTGGGCTTCATTCTCACCACACCACCATTAGCAGAAGTCAGTCTAGTTCGAGCTAATACTTCTCCTGGTTGAACTAGATCCCCATTTTTCACAGACGGTTCTGCACCAGGTAACAAGTTATACACTTCTCCTGAGAGAATCCACAACAATCCCGCTCGCTGGGCTATATTAGTTGTGTTTCCTTGGCGGTCGGATTTTTCTCCTGGGTTGAGATTATCAAATAAAACTTCTCCTGCTAGATTAGAGGTTACGTCTTTAGTAGCTCTTTCTGTGGATTTTTTGGCAGATACTTTGGCTACTTCAACTAAGAGTTGTCCTGCTGTTACTTCTTCTCCATCAGTGACATAAATTATAGAACCACCAGTCAGAGGATAAGTAATTTTCTTACCTTTTTTGGGTACGAGAACCAAATTACCTGCTGTTTCTACCTGTTGCCTTTCATCCCCATGACGAGTTCTTACCTGACGAGTAGTAAGACCCTTGGCATATTCGATGGTCGCATCTTTATCAGCCTTAATCAGACGGGCTACTTCTGCTGTAAAAACACCTCCAGTGTGGAAGGTACGCATGGTTAGCTGTGTGCCAGGCTCCCCAATAGATTGGGCTGCAATAATCCCTACCGCTTCACCCATATCTACCATTTTGCCGTGTGCCAGACTCCAACCATAACATTGCTGACACACAGAACGAGCAGCTTCACAAACCAACGGCGATCGCACTATAACAGATTCACAACGACGACCAATTTCTAGAGATAAGTCGGCATCCATGTTTTGATTGCGTTTAGCGACCACTTCTCCAGTTTCAGAATCAAGGGCATCTTCTCCCAAAACTCTACCAAATAAGCGATCGGATAAGGGAATTAGGGTGCGTTCCCCATCTTTCATGGCTTCGATCCTAATTCCTCTTTTCGTTCCGCAATCTACCTCGCGGACAATTACATCTTGAGAAACGTCTACCAAACGACGGGTTAAATATCCAGAGTCAGCCGTTCTTAATGCAGTATCAACTAGACCCTTTCTTGCGCCGTAAGAAGAGATAATGTACTCGGTTACAGTTAAACCTTCACGAAAATTAGTTTTAATTGGCTGGTCAATGATTTCCCCTTGAGGATTTGCCATCAAACCGCGCATTCCTACAAGCTGACGCACCTGAGAAAGATTACCCCGCGCCCCACTAAAAGCCATCATATAGACAGAGTTAAGTGGATCAGTAGCTTTAAAGTTCACAACAACTTCATCTTTAAGACTTTCAGAAGTGCCATTCCAAGTATCAATAACTTTTTGGAATCGCTCTACTTCTGTAATTTCTCCTTTGGCATAACGTTCTTCTGTTTTCCTGATTTCTACTTCCGCAGCATCCAGCATCTGTTGCTTAATCGGCGGAACTTTGAGATCGTCAACACTAATGGAAACCCCTGCTTTTGTAGCATAGCGAAAGCCCATTTCTTTCAGTTTGTCCGCCATAGTAGCAGACTTAGCCGAACCATGATTAGTGTAAGCCCAAGCCATTAATTTTTTAAGACGACCTTTATCCACGATGCGGTTGTAAAATTTCATGCTCTATCCTTAGCTTTATTTTTTCAGTCTTGATAATATTTTTTAGGTGTTATTCAATCGCTTCTTGAATGGTCTGGTTATAGATGATCCTACCTATTGTGGTATTTACATACTGAGTAAGTTGTTCTCCACTAGCTGATTCTCGTACAAATCTTTGACGATAGTATTTAATGACACTGCCATCAGATAACTGTTCTTCATTCTCTACTTCATTATCGGGTTCTGTAGTGTCTACTTCTCCCTCATAACGCAACCAGACATAGGTATGTAAATCTACTAATCCTTGTTCAAAGGCTTTAATCGCATCATCCATACTGCCGAAACGTTGACCTTCTCCTTTTGTCGCTTGGGGATTCTCCGCAGTCAGATAATAGCAACCCAAAACCATATCTTGAGAAGGTGCGACAATGGGTCTACCTGTTGCTGGAGAAAGAATGTTATGACAAGCGAGCATTAACAATCGAGCTTCTGCTTGAGCCTCTAAAGATAAAGGTACGTGAACTGCCATTTGATCTCCGTCAAAATCCGCGTTAAAAGCAGGACAGACCAAAGGATGCAACTGAATTGCACGACCTTCGACAATAATCGGTTCAAAGGCTTGAATACCCAGGCGGTGTAGAGTAGGCGCACGGTTTAACATGACAGGATGCCCTGTAATGACTTCTTTGAGGACTTCAAATACTTGTGGCTCTCCTCTTTGAATCAGTTTTTTAGCTGCTTTGATATTGTTCACCATGCCATTTTGAATCAAGCGGTGAATTACAAAGGGCTGGAATAACTCAATTGCCATTTCTCTTGGCAAACCACACTGATATATTTTCAGGTTAGGCCCGACTACAATTACAGAACGACCAGAATAGTCAACCCTTTTACCCAGTAAGTTTTGACGGAAACGTCCCTGTTTCCCTTCAATAATGTCAGATAAAGATTTTAGAGGTCGATTATTTGCTCCCACAACCGTCCGACCACGACGACCGTTATCGATTAAAGCGTCTACCGCTTCTTGCAGCATTCGTTTTTCATTTCGCACAATAATCTCTGGAGCGAGAATTTCTTGTAAACGAGCCAAACGATTATTACGGTTAATTACTCGACGATAGAGGTCGTTAAGGTCAGAAGTAGCAAATCTACCCCCATCTAATTGCACCATCGGGCGTAAATCAGGAGGAATTACAGGAATTGCCGTTACTACCATCCATTCTGGACGCGCCCCCGTAGCGATAAAGTTATCAATAACTCGTAATCGCTTAATTAATTTGGCTCTTTTTTGCCCTTTAGAGTCATTAATTTCTTCTCTAAGTCTTTCGGCTTCTGAGTCTAATTCAACTTCTTCTAGTAGCCTTTGTACGGCTTCTGCACCAATTCCAACTTCAACCCCAATAAGTTCTGAATCTTCACTGTAGAGTTGTTCTTCAATCTCAATCCACTGGTCTTCTGTCAGTAGTTGCTTGCAAGAAAGATTTTGAGCATTGCCAGGGTCGAGAACGACATAAGCATTAAAATAAACAATCTGCTCCACATCTCGCAGAGGCATATCCAGAATGATGCTGAGATAACTAGGTATGCCCTTGAGGTACCAAACGTGAGTTACGGGGGCTGCTAGTTTAATATAGCCCATGCGGTGACGGCGCACTCTAGATTCTGTAACTTCTACCCCGCAGCGTTCACAGACAATACCTCTGTGGCGAACTCTTTTGTATTTACCACAATGACATTCCCAGTCTTTTGCAGGACCAAAGATCCGCTCACAAAATAAGCCATCCATTTCTGGCTTCAAAGTACGATAGTTAATCGTTTCTGGCTTGGTAACTTCCCCTACCAATTGCCCATTGGGTAAAGTTCTTTCTCCCCATTGTCGAATTCTTTCTGGAGAAGCAATCCCGATTTTAACGTAATCAAAGCGTTGTTCTTGTTGGTTTCTCATCTCTTAGCAAAATTATAATTAGCAATCAGTTAAAGGAAATTAAACCTTAAATATGTTCTTAATTCCCTAAAAATATAAATTATTGAATTCATGGGGAGACTGCGAAAGATGCTGCTTCAAACTATTAACTACTGATTTCAAAAACATCCCCACAGACTGCCAGAATCATTAGCCAGGACGAAGCACTTAATGAAGGAGAAGGAAGATTGATTGCTAGTCTCTTTACTCTTAGTTCCTCCAATCCCCTTTCTTTAGTGAGCATTTTAGGCTTCTTCTTCCTTTAAATTCTCTCGATTCATAGATTCGTAAGTAGGTCGATTGGGAGTACGACGGGAACTATCTGCCATCAAATTAACCTCCACATCTTTACTTTCTCCCGTTTCTCGATCTATATCCAGCTTGTGAACCGCAATATCCAGACCTAAAGACTGTAATTCTCTCATCAGTACCTTGAAAGATTCTGGGGTACCAGGACGGGGAATGGGTTTACCTTTAACAATGGCATTGAGAGCTTCATTACGACCCTGCATATCATCAGATTTCACGGTCAATAATTCTTGTAAAGTGTAGGCTGCGCCGTATGCTTCCAATGCCCATACTTCCATCTCTCCAAAACGCTGACCACCTTGTTGGGCTTTACCACCAAGAGGTTGCTGTGTAACCAGAGAGTAAGGACCAGTAGAACGAGCGTGAATCTTATCGTCTACTAAGTGAACCAGTTTCAGCATATAAGCCCTACCTACTGTTATAGGACGATCGAAAGGTTCTCCTGTTCTGCCATCAAAGACTTGAATCTTACCAGGATTGTTTTCATCAAAAACCCAATCTTTGCCTGGCTTCCGAGATGCGTCTCTAATTTTGCCGTGAACAGTTTCGCGGGAGGCTTCTTTGCCATACATCTCATCAAAGGGAGTAATCTTAAATCTCATACCCAAGTTATCCCCTGCCCAACCCAGAAGACATTCAAATATTTGCCCTACATTCATGCGAGAAGGTACACCAAGAGGGTTTAAAACAATATCAATGGGTGAGCCATCTGGTAAGTAGGGCATATCTTCAATAGGCAGAATACGCGAAATGATTCCTTTGTTTCCATGACGACCTGCCATTTTGTCGCCTACTTGAATTTTCCTTTTTTGCGCAACATAAATACGGACTACCATGTTAGCTCCAGGAGGCAGTTCATCTCCTTGTTCTCTGGTAAATACCCGCACATCAACAACTCTTCCTTTTTCCCCGTTGGGAACACGCAACGAGTTATCGCGAACATCTCTAGCTTTTTCCCCAAAAATTGCTCGCAAGAGTTTTTCTTCTGGTGGTTGGTCAGATTCTCCTTTGGGAGTTACTTTACCCACAAGAATGTCACCTGCTTCTACCCAAGCACCAACGTGAATGATGCCTCGCTCATCTAAGTTACGCAGCGTATCTTCACTTACATTAGGGATTTCTCTGGTAATTTCTTCTGGACCTAATTTTGTTTGACGAGCTTCAATTTCAAATTTTTCGACGTGAATACTGGTGTATACATCGTCATAAACTAATCTCTCGCTCAGCAAAATCGCATCTTCGTAGTTATAACCTTCCCAGGGCATATAAGATACCAAGACATTTTGCCCTAGAGCTAGTTCCCCTCCTTCTGTAGAAGAGCCATCAGCCAAAACTTGTCCAGGGACAACATCTTCGCCAACATAAACTAAAGGACGCTGGTTGAGACAGGTATCTTGGTTAGAGCGTTGATATTTCTGTAAACGATACTCAATTTCTCTTCCAGGGGCAGGAGTGTGTTTTTCATTTTCTCCTTCTGTAACTTTTATCCTGACAACCATGGCATCCACAAAAGAGACAATGCCGTGAGTGCGTGAGACTACTACCATCCCTGAGTCTCTGGCTGCTTGAGCTTCTAAACCTGTACCCACTAGAGGGCGTTCGGGGCGTAATAGGGGAACGGCTTGGCGCTGCATATTAGAACCCATTAAGGCTCTATTGGCATCATCGTGCTCTAAAAAGGGAATCATGCTTGTGGCAACCGAGACAATTTGAATCGGGGACACCGCCACATAATCAACTTCTTCTGCGCTACAGGTATCGAATTCTTGACGATAACGAATGGGAATAGTTTCTGCTACGATGTAACCATTTTCATCTGTGGAAACGTCTCCAGGAGCAACCCTCAAATCATCTTCTTCATCCGCAGTTAAGTAAACGGGTTTATCATCTCTAATGACTTTCCCCTCTTGAACAGGATAGTAAGGAGTTGCAATAAACCCGTAAGGATTGACGCGAGCATAGGTAGCTAATGAGCCAATTAATCCAGCGTTAGGGCCTTCTGGGGTTTCTACGGGACAAATACGTCCGTAATGAGAAGGATGAATGTCTCTGACTGCAAACCCTGCTCTTTCTCTAGTTAAACCTCCAGGCCCTAAAGCAGAAAGACGACGTTTGTGAGTTAATTCAGCTAAAGGATTGGTTTGATCCATAAACTGAGATAGTTGTGATGACCCAAAAAACTCTTTAATTGCTGCGACTAAAGGTTTGGGGTTAACTAAAGCAGCAGGAGTTAAGCTATCGCTTTCACTCACTGTCATCCTTTCACGAATGATTCTCTCAAGACGATTTAAACCTACTCTGACTTGATTTTGCAATAACTCCCCTACAGAGCGCACGCGACGATTTCCTAAATGGTCAATATCATCAGTACTACCACCATCGAATTCTAGGTTAATTAAATAGTCGATCGCAGCTAAAATATCTCCAGGGGTTAAAACTCTAAAAGTATCCGCTACGGTGAGCCGTAATTTTTTATTGAGTTTATAGCGACCCACTCTACCTAAGTCATACCGTTTAGGATCGAAGAAACGGGATTCTAAAAGTTGTTTTCCGCCATTGACTGTAGGAGGCTCACCAGGACGTAACTTGCGATATAATTCTAGTAAAGCCTCTTCTTCTGAGGGATTACCTTCTTTCTCTAAAGTCTTCTCAAAAAAGTCAGGATGGCGTAATCCATCCATTATCTCATTATCTGTCAGTCCGATCGCTTTGAGTAATACTTGAGCGGATAATTTGCGAGTCTTATCAATTCTGACCCAGACTAAGCCATTTTTATCAGTTTCAAATTTCAACCAAGCTCCTCGGTTGGGGATTAAAGAAGCAGAATAGGTTCTACGACCATTTTTATCGGTTTCTGCTTTGTAATAAACCCCAGGGGAACGTACAATTTGGTTAACAATTACCCTTTCTGCACCGTTAATGATGAAAGTTCCACGTTCTGTCATTAATGGCAAATCACCAATGAAAACTTTCATCTCATTGATTTCACCAGTTTCTTTATTAATCAGACGAGTAGGGACATACATCTGTACGTTGTAAGTACTGTCTCTGCGTTTTGCCTCATTAACGTTATATTTTGGTTCTTTAAGCTGGTAATTTTCCCCTATAAAATGTAACTCAAATTTACCCGTATAATCAGCGATGGGGGAAAAACTATTGAGTTCTTCGATTAAACCTTCTTCAAGAAACCAACGAAAACTAGAGCGTTGAATTTCAATCAGGTCTGGTAGCAGACTGTGGGATATATTGGTCATAAGAAGTGATAGCTGGTAGATGTTTCTGAATCTTGTTCTGGAATCTTGCGTTCGAGAACCTGGGTCAACTTAAGTGAGAGAATTACTCCCAATTTTCACTGCTGGTATTTTTCAAATTAGTAATTTGTAAGTTTAATGGTTTATTCTGTAAAAATCTTTTATTATAATGTCTGATTGCCAGAACATTTGTCATTAGTTATCTAGTCTAAGATACCCTAACTTGCTTCAGTCAGCTCGATCTTAAAAAGGCGACAAGCATTGCTGGTTGTTTGTTGAGCTAACTCTTCCAGGGAAATTCCTCGTAAATCAGCCAGTTGTTGGGCAACATACTTGACAAAGGAAGGTTCATTGGTTTTACCTCTTTTGGGAACTGGAGCAAGAAAAGGACAATCGGTTTCTATTAGTAGGCGATCTTGAGGTACTATGGTTGCTGATTCTTTGATTTGTTTTGCCTTTTTGAAGGTAACAGTGCCACTAAAGCTAATATAAAAACCTAAATCTAAAAACCATGCTGTCTCTTCAGGAGTTCCTCCCCAACAATGCATCACCCCTCTGACTACTCCTCTTTCTCTTTGGAAGTTTTCGATAATTTCTTTAAGTTGAGGAGCAGCTTCGCGACAATGGATAATTACTGGCTTGTTTAATTCCCGAGCAACTGCTAACTGAGATTCTAAAGCCAACTTTTGTTTTTGATAATTATTTGCTTTGTAGAAATCTAAGCCTGTTTCTCCAATAGCAACCACACGACTGTCAGAACTTGCCAGTGTCTTAATTTGTGAGGCTGTTTTTTCCGTCCACCGATCTACGTCTAGAGGATGCAAACCCACTGCAAACGACAATTCAGGGAACTTGTCTGCTAGAGACTGAATTCCCTGAAACTCTTTGGGTTCTACACAAGAATGTACTAAATGGACTACACCTGCCTCTCGCCAACGTTGTTCTAGCGAACTAAGATTTCCCTGAAAGACATCAAAATTGATGTGAACATGGGTATCGATCAATTGCATAAGTTTAGCGTACTGCTGGCTAGTAATTAGTAACTTTGTATGATGTATGTCAACTACTTTATCTGTTCAGTTATTTTAGAGATATTCTCTAAATTCCGCTTAAGAATCAAAGTCTTTTGCTCAAGATGCAGTTGCTTGTGCCATAGCTTTAGCTAGCCGAGACTTTTTCCTCGCGCCATTGTTACGGTGCAAGACATTTCGCTTAACTGCTTTGTCTATCTTGCTATAGGCTTCTGACATTGCCTTGTTAGCAGCTTCCATATTTTCTGCTGTTGGTTCTACCTTGTAACTATCTACTGCGTTAAAATAAGTCTTCATTAAAGTTCTTAGAGCAGATTTATAAGTTTTGTTTCTTAAGCGATTACGCTCTGCTATAGCGATTCTTTTGATTGCCGATTTCGAGTTAGCCACAATATTTAATTTATTTATTTCGAGAAAATGCTTTCTGTAAGGTTAATCAGAGGATTATTAATATAGATCAGAACTCTTAATATAGCAGATTATGCTCGATAATGTCAAAAAGAAAACAGAAAGTAGTTAATGGGCATTAAGTATTAGAAGCATCAGGGGATTAATTAAGCTTTTTTTCTGAGTAAAAATACGGGGATTTTGCGATTTATTATGGTTAATCTTACGGTCAAACTACGATTCTTGCTAAGCTAGAGGTATTACAAAGTAGCTAGAACGGATATAGGGACTCAATGCTGCGCATAATCAATCGGCAACTTGATGCAGAAAGAGAACTCAAGCGTATTGGGGATCGCACTTTTAGCGGTGAGATCGAACCCCAAGAAAAGGCTGTCAAAGAAATTGTCACTACGGTGAAAAATAAAGGAGATGAAGCCCTACTTGACTACACAGCCAAATTTGACCGACAAGTCTTAGAAGTAGTAAATTTGCGGGTAAGTGGTTCTGAGTTAGATGCTGCTTATCAACAGATATCTCAAGATTTGCTCCATGCAATTCAACTGGCCTGTCAAAAGATTGAAGCTTTTCATCGTCAGAGAGTGCCTAGATCTTGGGTGCAATTCAACGAAGATGATATAGTACTGGGTAAGCGTTATACACCAGTGGACAGGGCAGGATTGTATGTTCCAGGCGGAAGAGCTTCCTATCCTAGTACAGTACTGATGAATGCGATTCCTGCAAAGGTGGCTAAAGTACCGCGAATTGTGATGGTAACGCCTCCTGGGGAAGAAGGCAAGATTAATCCTGCGGTATTAGTAGCAGCCCAAGAAGCCGGTATTGAAGAAATTTATCGCGTGGGAGGAGCACAAGCGATCGCAGCTCTAGCCTATGGTACAGATACAATACCCAAAGTAGATGTGATTACTGGGCCTGGTAATATCTATGTCACCTTGGCGAAAAAGATGGTTTACGGTACGGTAGGGATCGACTCTTTGGCAGGACCGTCTGAGGTTTTAGTCATTGCCGATGAAACTGCTAATCCTACCCATGTGGCAGTAGATTTACTCGCTCAAGCAGAACACGATCCGATGGCTGCTGCAATTTTGATTACTACTGATGAGAAACTGGCGTATCAGGTACAGAAGGAAGTAACAAGAATGTTAGAAGGGCATCCTCGGAAAACTCTTACGGAAAAGGCGATCGCTAATTATGGTTTAGCTGTGGTCGTAGAGTCTTTGGAAGTTGCAGCTTATTTATCTAATTTATTTGCTCCAGAACATTTAGAGTTAGAAGTTAGTGACCCTTGGGGTTTAATAGAGAAAATTCGTCATGCAGGGGCGATTTTCCTGGGTCACTCCACTCCAGAAGCGGTAGGAGACTACTTAGCAGGTCCCAATCACACCTTGCCCACCTCTGGTGCAGCCCGCTATGCTTCTGCGTTGGGAGTAGAAACGTTTATGAAGCACTCTAGTTTGATTCAGTATTCTGATACTGCTTTAAAACAGATGTCTAGCACCATTCAAATTTTAGCTCAAGCAGAAGGTTTACCTTCCCATGGTGATTCTGTCAGATTGAGAACAGAATAAATCATTATGGAGACAACGCACGAACAACATCAATTAATTATTTTTACGGCTTTTGATAGCTCTTTATTTTCTCAAGAAGATAAGGGTTATCAATCTGCAATCTTAATATTAAAAAGTTGCAAAATGCGAATATCCCTTTGATATCTGTTAGTAGAAAAACCCATGCTAAGATAGCGAATTTACAAAAAGCTCTTAACTTGTACAATCTCGTGAGTAATCGTTCATTCCCCCCCCTAAAAAACCAGAAATCGAAGTCAAATAATTCTCAGAACAGCGAATTGATGTATGCTATGAATTATGGCTGGATTAGATAAAGATGACTTGGCACAGATGAATGAAGACTACTTCAAGTC
>NZ_LR213791.1 GCF_900659865.1 Hyella patelloides LEGE 07179 | reverse complement strand
ACTTGGGCTGTACCTGATTCCATTGCTTGAGAGACTTCTAGGGTTGCTGATTGGATTGTGGAGACAATGTTGGCAATTTCTTTAGTTGCTGCTGCCGATTGTTCTGCCAATGCACCGACTTGTTCTGCAACAATGGTGAAACCTTCCCCGTATTCTCCTGCTCGCCCCGCTTCAACGGTAGCGTTAATGGCTAAGATATTAGTTTTTAGGGCTATTTCTTCAATAAAAGAAACTGCTTGGGAGATTTTCTGCGAAGATTCTGCTAAACGCTTCATTTTTTTAGCCGTTTCACCTACTGTAGCCCGCAGAGTTAAAATACTGTCTACAGTTAAATCCATATCACTGGTACTATACAAAACAGTATCATAAGTATCATCCGCAATCTTTTCTGCTTGACTGGCATTTTCTGCTACTACCTGAATTGATTGAGACATCTTTTCTACGCAAACGAGGGTTTTATGAGTTTCTCTGGACTCACCAGCAGCTTGGTCTGCCAAAAGACGAATAGCTGCTTCATTTTTCCTTAAAGAAGAACCTACTTGTCTAGCCGACTGTTTGGTTTCAACGGCAATGTCCCGTAAGCTACTGACAATCGCATTAAATAAGTCAGCAACCGTACTTAGTTCCAACGATTCCAAGCTAGCTCTCACTGTTAAATCCCCTTCTGTGGCATCGGAGATTTCATCAATGAGTATGTAAATTGCTGTTTCTAGCTCTTCTTTTTCTTTTCGTTTTTCATCAGCCAAAGCTTGTTGTTCATTGGCTAAGACTGTTTGCGTTTGCAAAGATTCTTTAACTTGTTTCACCAGATCGTTAAAGTTATCCGCCAAAATTCGAGTTTCTAACGTACCCTCTAGATCGACTTGAATGTCTAAATCACCTGATGTTACTTTTTGGGTTGTAACAGATAAATTGGTCAAAGGCTTAGTGATTTGACGTGCTAGAAGAATGATAATCAACAAGGAAAAAATACCTAAGACAATAGCTGTTGAGAGAAAAATTGCAGATACCTCGTTTCCCGCACTTTCGATTATCCCGTAATCTATTGAACCAATAGATACCAAATTAGTCTTGGGAACAGTGGATAAACTGTAAAGTCTGTCTTGATATCCGAATAGGGCAGTAATAACTGTTTCCGAAAAAATTTGATCTTGAATCACATTAAGACTTATTTCAGAAAAGCCTGATTGCTGAGCGAGCGACTGCTGTGCTTCTTCTAAGCTTAAAGAATTATCAACAACTTGTGTTAGGATATTGGCTGCCTGCTTTATGGGTTCACCACCAACAATTTCAATACCTTCTATAGTCATCAATTGACTTCCTGGACTGCCGTCCTCAGCATTTGCTGTGGGGTCAACGTTAGTGAGGAGAAAACCATCGCTGGAGTTAATAATTTGAAATTGAAAATTTTGTGCTATTTCTCCGTACAAGTTATTAAATTCAGCGTTAAAACTATTTACAGAAACACTAGATTTAATTACTCCTAGAAATTCCCCAGTACGAGGGTCTTTGACTGCTACAGATAACTCAATTACATTAGCTTGCACTAAATCATCATAAACCAATCCTGAGATCTCTCGTCGCCCTTCCAAACTGTTTTGCCACCAATCGTCGTCTCTCTGAACAAAATCAGCATTAGTACCACCACTATGGGCAATATTCAAGCCATTACGCTCGGTGAAGAAGATTTCTGCCACTGAAGTATATTGAACTATTTTTTTGAGATAATTATTGAGCTTTTCATCTGTGGTTAATAGTTTAGTCTCACTAAACTGTTTCTCTAATTCTTCAATCGGTTTTTGAGTAAGCTGTTGCTCCTCTGCTAATTCACTAGCTGCTTTCATGGCTGCCATTACTTCAGAATTAGCAGCTACTATATCAATAGTTTGAAAAGAATCTTGCAGAAAATTGGCAACGAATTTACTGGCTAAAAAGTTATCAATCTCAAGTGTCTCAATTATTTGAGCTTTAGCTTTGCGTTCGATAATGACATTCCCAATAAAACTAGCTATTGCCAAAGGAACCAATACGGTTGGTAGCAGACTAACCAGTAAGCGACGACGCAGAGTACTGACTCGTTTAAATTTCTTCGCTACAGGTTTGATGGGAGGATTGACTGGGATTTGATGAGGACTGGTGAGTGTTTGTGGCGTATTCGTAGGCTTTGATTTTTGTTGAGTAACCATAGTTGAGGAAAATTATACTTTTGATTTGTTTGATAGCGATTCAACAGGGCTAAATCTGGCGAAATTATCGGTAAGCAGCACTCAAACCGCATAATCGGCGATTGTGGTTAGTTTATCTAAGATGCGGTTAAAATCTAAGACAGGAATTATGCTTCCATCGTCTTGCACTGCACCACAGAGATAAGGAACAATGTCCGAAGGTAGAGCTGCTGATGACAAAATGTTTTCTGCGGTTAAACGCATAATGCCCTGGAGGCGACTAACAACAAACCCAATATAAAATGATTTTTCGTCAGTGGTTTGCAACACGATAATTTGATATTGCCGAGGGGAAACCAACTTAGAAGGTAAATTTAACAACTGAGTTAGATCGAACACACAAAACACGCGATCGCGCGAACTCATAATACCAATGAGGGATTCTGGCATACCAGGCAAAGGAGTTATTTTCTCGGCTTCAACTATCAATGACTCTTGCACCTGTTCCATTGACAGTAAAGCTGTCATCTTTGATGTCAGTTGAAATCGGATATAAGCATCACCAGGAGATAAATTTGCCTTAAATAACTCCTGTAAATTGGCTTGAATTTTGGAAGCTGCGCTAGATGTTGTCATTATTACTGATTACTGGTTGTTGTGGTTCGTCATTCAATAGTTCGTCGTTAGTCCCATCAAGCGGGATAATATGGCTAGTTGCCTCTCCAACCTTCTCATTTCCCATGTCTCAAAACATCACGACAGGCATGACTTTCTACGATTAAGCCATCGCCTCTCGTAGCGCACTAACCAAGTCTTTTTGGGTACAGGGCTTAGTGACGTACGCCTTGATTCCTTGTTTTTTTGCCCACATCCGATCGACATCTCTGTTTTTAACGGTACAAGCAACGACAGGAATTTCTGCTGTTTGAGGGTTTTTTTTCAGTTTACGACAAATGTCCAATCCCCCCATTTTGGGCATCATCCAATCAGTCACAATGGCATCAGGATGAACTTCTTGAATTTTAGCGATCGCTTCTTCGCCATTCGTTGCCATAATAATTTTATAACCAGCATTGGTCAAATATTTAGCCATTAAATCTAATTCAGATTGCAAATCATCAACAATTAAGATAGTTTTCATGTTTTTTCATTTATTGGTTGTTTTGAGGAATCTCTAACAATGTTATTGAACCAGATAAAGTTAATCAGTTGAGCTTAATAAAGATACTTTTAATCCTGTCTTACTTTAAATATTTTTCAACAATTTGCATCAAACCTTTTTTAGAAAAAGGTTTAGTTAAATAATCTGTTGCGCCAGCTATTTTGGCTCTAGCTTTGTCAATTAAACCAGTATTCCCTGTCACCATAATTATAGTGGTTTCATTACAATGCTCACTCCCTCTCAATAATGAACATAGCTTATAACCATTGATTCTAGGCATACTAATATCCATTAAGATCAAATCTGGTTTGACATGAAAAATAATAGGAACTGCCTTTACAGGATCGTTTATAGTTGTAACTTGAAATTTTTCTTGACCTAAAAAACGTTGAATTTCTTTTAAGATCGTCGGACTATCATCGATGCATACTATATTTCTTTTTCTCTTAGTCAATGATGTAACTTGAGAAGGTTTTTGAATTGTTTTTTCAGGTCGAGGAATGCTAGGCAACAAATCTAAAGGTGATTGAGCATCACGTAAATAAATTATTTTATTGTCAATATACGGAGATAAAATTTGTGCTACATGAAGCTCGTTTTTTTGTAACAATAGCGATAGTTGACGAATGCTAATTCTTCCCTGTACTATCTGTGCCAGCCTGTTGAGTGTTTTATTACTCAGTGAACCAGGGCTTGGAAGTGATTTTTGACTCCAACCAGAAGCAAAATAAGGGCGTTGATGAACAGAAAGCAGTTCAGTAGAGCATTTTTGCCATTGTTGAAGCCTTTTTTGCTCCAGATCCAAATGTTCCGATATGTTTAAGGATAAAGGATTTCCAAAGTGTTCTTGAATCCAAGGAGGAATTGGTTCTTGATTGTGCCAAGAAAAAGTACCTCTATTGAGCCAAAGGCAAGACTGTAAAGCATCTTTAGTCATCTGCTCAATCAGTTTAGAACCTTGGAATGAAGTGAGATATTGTTCTGCTAGTAGCCAAGAAATAACGCTACTGTAGAGACTTTGGTGAGAAGGCTGGTCTTGTATAAAGGATTGTATCTTCGTAAAATATGGTGATTTTAAGGCTTCTAGGGCTTGTTTCCACCCAAGATAATGTAAGTAGTACTTAAACTGGTCTAACAATTGTGCAGAACAGTAAACATACTTTAATTTGCCATGCTGTAAATAAATTTTCCAAGAAACCAATCCCTCATCTAATTCAAGACAACCATAACTTTTGGAACTGGCTATTCGTGATAATAACCCCGTGGGATTAATCTTTACGGTTGGTGTCATGATTATAAAAATCAAATTACAAAAAGAACGAGAAGATGAAAGCCAGTACAGTTCATCTGCGAGATAAATTTACTCGGTAGTTTTAGCTCTAATAAGCCTTACTCCTTGAACTTTATAGGCTTGATGCAAATTAGCTTTGTCGATCGATCTCAACTTGGGGATTTTCTACTCTTTGAGGTGCTCTCTCGGCTCTTCTGGTTCGCATTCTCTGGGATCAAAAAATCTTACCTCGTCACACTGCTTCATTATGGTGATTGTTGATTGGATTAGTTAATTGAATAAAACAGTTTTCTCAATAAAAATAATTTAAAATAGTATTTAGTGAATAACAGATAACGGCTTTTTAAGCTAGTATTTGAATCTCTATGTATGATTCACATTAGACGCTTTATAAACTAAGTTACTGTATATTACGAGACTTAAGTAATACACTTTACCACTAAGCAATTATTCTAGTCAAAAGAGAAGCTTCTTCTAAAAAAAGTAAAAACTTAGGCTACTGCCTCTATAATCTGACTAGCCAAATTGATTTTTGTTTAAATTGAGACTTAATTAAGTCGTTTAAACTTAGAATTTATCTATGTTTGGTAATTATTTTCTCATAACTGCCAACTCTGAAATACCAATTTTATATAAAGATTTTTTATCTAAAATGTATAGAGATAAATTTTTCTTTATGTATTTATCCTGAGTCGTAATTGAGAGTTGGTACTGGTTGTGTTGCTATTCTAATTGATTAATCTCAATTAAAAACATAGACTATGTTGGGGAGCTAATTTTTCCCAAAACTAGTAAGAGTATTAATTTACAAGTTAAAGTGATTCTTGTAAACATATTTTAATCTATATATTGGTCAGTAATCAGTCGTTCAGTTGTTAATAACCGCTTAATTAAGCTTAATTAAATCGATCGTTAATAATTATAAAATAAACTTTGTTTCCGATCCTAAAATTGCGGTCAAGATAGACAAAATGAAGCCTAGAGTACGCTGGAAAGAGCCAATACTCAAAAAAAAGAGCGCACAAACTAAACTTGTAATTGATGATGGTAATAACGATAATCCTGAATTCTCTTTTTTGGTAATTGGTGATAATGGTTGTGGTTCATATCTGAAACACCATCCTTTACAATTATAAGTTAGTGAGTTGGCTTATTGCGATCGCTTAACTCCTCGCGCCCCAATGATTCAATACCCTACGTCTATTTTTATCTCTTGGGAGCGGGAAGATAATCGATTAATTTCTGTAACCATCCGTTAATTATTCAGAATAGAGATTGGGCGTAGCCTGGCACTGCGAGAACAGCAGAGAGGGCTAAGAACACGATCTCACGAAGTGAGGCGTTGCACGATCGCTTTTATTGACAGCGATCTGCCTTCAAGCATTAACTTTTTTCTTGGCATTATGAATAAAATAACCAAACAAGAACAGATTCTCAGCCCACTGCGAGAATTATATCGAAAAGATATTAATCAGAGAAAAGCCATTGCCGAATATGCTAATAGTTTCAAACTCAATGGTGTTTTTCTTCGCCAACAAGCAGATTTTTTAGTGGGAAGATTATCTGTTTATAAAATTGAATGTCATTCGCTTCCCGTTAAACAACTCACCGTTGAATTAGTTCCCTCTAGCTGTTGGTTTTCTAATGTTCGCGACCATGTTTCTAAAAGTATCTGGGACAAGTTGAGGAGAGCAACCTACAAGCAGAGTAATTATAAATGTGAAATTTGTGGTGGTCGTGGTAGTAAGCATCCTGTAGAATGTCATGAAATCTGGCACTACGACGATCTTAAATATATTCAGACCTTGAAAGGGTTAACTGCTTTATGTCCCAGTTGCCATCAAGTCAAGCATATTGGGCTGGCTGGTTTACAAGGCTATGGTGAAAAAGCTTCCGCTCATCTGGCACTGATCAATGGCTGGTCACAATCACAAACCGATGCCTACCTCAAAAATGTTTGGGATATCTGGCATGAGAGAAGTTGTCATGATTGGAGTCTGAATTTTTCCTGGCTGAAATCTCATAACGTAACAGTTCATCCTAAAAGATAAAAAAATAGTAGCTGAACAAAAACAAAAAGCTATTCTGTAATCCTCTCGCTTTACAGAATCAGACTATAAGCCTGAAAAGTAAATCTTTCTGCTTTTCTTTGTCTGGTTAATTTTAATCAATGATTAGGACTTTACTGAAGTGCCGAATCAATATATACTCACCAAAACGCTGTATATATAATGTCTACAACTTGAAATATCATACTATAAAAAAACTACACTGCGAAACATCGACAAAGTAAAAGTCTAAGCAATAAACACCAAAAAACCTCACGGTTTAATTAAAATGACTTCGCAACGATTCAGTTTAATCTTTTTCCTTATTTCAAGCGTGTTTATCAGTTTTAATGTTGGTTATCTCGTCAGAGAATTTCAGTTTTTCCCCCATCAGTTTTACAATGAAGCAGCAAAAGGGTGGGAAAAAATTCGCGAGCGTAATTCTGAAAAACTTCCTTGGTATTATATCCGTTTGAATAAACTGCCTTTTGAGGTGGACAGTAATAGTGCTAAAACATCCGAAGGTTTGACCTTAGTGACAAAAATGGCAGCAGATCGCCAAATAGTTGTTGAAATCATTGATATAGAAGGTAATATAGTTCACAAATGGGATATCGACTGGTTCGAGATCTGGCCTGATGCGCAACATTTGCCTGAAAATGATATTCCGAAGGAAAAACCAGGTACTAATATTCACGGAGCGGTCGTTATGGAAAACGGCGACTTAGTGTTTAATTTTGAATATCTAGGCTTGGTTCGTATAGACCGCAAAGGAGAAGTTGTCTGGCGTTTACCTTATCAAACACACCATTCAATTCACAAGCATGATGATGGTAACTTGTGGGTATCTGGTAGTAGATATCACACCAGAAGAAATTCTCGTTTTCCTCATCTGATACCGCCATTCTACGAAGAAACAATTTTGGAAGTGTCACCAGAAGGTGAAATTTTAAGAGAGTGGTCTGTTGCGGATATCCTGCAAAAAAATGGCTATACGGGTCTTCTCTATCAAGGTACTCTTAACAATGAGTCTACACAAATAAAAGGTGATGGTCTAATACTTGGTAATAGTGACATACTGCACTTAAATGATGTCGAACCTTTCTCCAGCAAATTAGAGGAAGGATTCTTTAAGCAAGGCGATGTTCTAGTTTCACTTCGTAATATTAATACAGTTTTTGTCTTTAATATAGAGAGCGAGAAAATTAAGTTTATTTCCATAGGTCAAGTTGTACGGCAGCATGACCCTGACTTTATAGATGGAAATAGTTTTTCTGTTTTTGACAACAATAATATTAGTGCTGTTGAAGCAAATCTTCGCCAAAGTCGTATTTTAATCATGTCAGCAAAAGAAAATACAACCGATGTGTTTTTTGAAGGAACTGTAGAAAAACCTTTTTTCACTAACGTCATGGGGAAACACCAGTGGCAACCAAATGGTAATTTGCTGATTACAGAATCTAAGGCTGGGAGAGGTTTTGAAATCGATCGCCAGGGTGAAGTTGTCTGGCAATACATCAATTATGTTGACGAAGGAGTTGTCGGCATTGTGGGAGAGGTGCAACGTTTACCCTCTGAGTACACTTATCTATTTAATAATTTTAATAGTGAAAAATAGAACCATAACATAAGCAAAAATTTATCAATAATTAGTTTTGTGAGGCTCAAAAAATGAAGAAATCATCATTTGTCGGCATTTTTATGTTTGCTCTCTTTTTGGTCATCTTGGTACCCCAACCTGCTATGGCATATGTAGGGCCGGGTGCGGGAATAGCTGCTCTGGGGGCGTTGCTTGCTATTATCGCTGGTGTAATTGCTGCTATTTTTGGCTTTCTGTGGTATCCCATCAAAAGGCTTTTGCAGAAGCGTAAGCAGTCGAAAAAGGATCAACAAGGAGAAGAAGAATGAGCCAGTGGATCGGCGCAATAATTCTGGTTGCGGGCTTTGTTTTTCTCTTTCAGCTTTTGGGACTGGTTAACAAAAGCAGGGGCGTTGTACGTGTAGCTAATCAATCTTTAAATATTATTCGTTCTCCCCAACTGAGTGATGAAGAGAAAGAGGTGAAGCTTCAAAAGAATTCCCAGAAATTGTTTGGATCTTTCTTTACTCTAGCTTTGGGAGGAGCGTTCGCTGTTTTGATTCCCTTGGGAGTTTTGTGGTTTGGCGATCGCTTTGGCTGGCTTTCTCTGGCTTTTACTTTGGACACAACTTTTTCACCAGCATTTCTCATCTTCAGTAGTGTACTGGTTTTTGTGGTACTTGGTATCAAACCTCGTAAGCAACACCCCAATAGTGAGACTCAAGCAAGTAGTTACTCAAATCTGGATCGAACTTTGCATCAGTTGGCGTTTAATACTTACACTGCACAGATAGCAATTGCCGATGTGGAAGATACAATGTTTTCTAAGCAGCTTGCCAATTGTCAAACAGAACGACCTGTTTTCATTACTGCACTTCCTCGCGCTGGAACAACATTACTTCTCGAATGCTGTGCAGACTTACCTGAGTTTGCCTCTCACTGCTACCGCGATATGCCGTTTGTGCTAATTCCCTGTTTATGGAATCGTTTTGCTCAAAGTTTTCAGCAAACCGTCGAGTCAACGGAGCGCGCTCATGGTGATGGCATGAAAATCAGCCCAGACAGCTACGAAGCATTAGAAGAAGTGGTCTGGAAAACTTTCTGGAAACGTCACTACCAAAAAGATCGGATTATTCCTTGGGACAATGAAGAGAATTTAGAATTTAATGAGTTTTTCGATTCTCATCTGCGTAAGATTATTTTACTGCGTCGTGGAAATTCAGCACCTTCTGTACGTTATGTATCGAAGAACAACGCCAATATTGCACGCACCAGGATATTGAAAAGACTCTTCCCAGATTCAGTGATTATCATTCCATTTCGACATCCCCTACACCATGCAAGCTCTTTACTACAGCAGCACCTTAATTTCTTGCAGATTCACGAGGCGGATTCGTTTGCTTCAGATTACATGAAAGCAATAGGTCATTACGATTTCGGACAAAATTTACGCCCAATAGATTTCGATGGTTGGTTTGACCGACGTGAGTCCAGAGATGCTCGATCTCTAGCTTTCTGGTTGGAGTATTGGGTTGCTAGTTACAAGTATCTTCTGCAAGAAAACGCTGATTTTCTTAACTTTTTGGACTACGAGGCGTTGTGTGAAAATCCCATAGGCGGACTCAGAAGCTTGGCAGAGGTAGTGGAAAGTTGCGATCCTGACGCATTGGTTTCATCGGCATCTGGGATACGTCAACCTAGACCACGAGAAATTGGTACAAATGCTTTATCTGCTTCTCTTTTGAAGGATGCAAACCTCATTTACGATCGATTAAGAGAGATATCACTGAACTAATATGTTCTAAATTGCCAGAAAGGTAATCTAGTTTATGTGGCTATAAGATTATGATATTATTCTCAAGATTCATTTTTGTCGTAAGTTGTCATAAGTTTAATAACTCTTGATTGATACTATAACAACGCCGATCTGTATTACCTTGAGGAAGCAGTAATTTTTGCTCGATCATAGTTTTCAAATCTCTTTGTATAGTGCGCCGAGATATATCGGGAAACATCGCTTCGCAGTTTTTGATCGTTATTTCTGAATTGTTGCTGGCGTATTTTAAAATTAAGCTTTGACGAGAGTTAAGTTTGTATTGCTTTGCTATTTTTTCTAATGGCGGAAAAGAATTATTATTAATCACTTCATCCCCAATATTATCTTTTAGATAAGCTTTGAGTAAAATTTCTATTTCTATAAAAATTTCTTGACTGTGTGCTTGATCGCTGCGTAATGCTAGCAATATTAGAGTGTTAATGCCATGAACGCAAATTTCTGCTAGGAGCAAACTGCGCTTATCTTCTAAAGCTGGATTGCGACTTTGTAATAGTTTGGCTGTAAATTGAATTGCTTCTTGGGTAAAGCTATGGTCAATGTTTTTGAATATGGTTGGTGAGGTAAAAAACTGTACAAAGATAATGCGTGAAGTGGGTTGCTCAAACAGTTTTTGAAACTGCGTTGTCATAGTGTGAATAAACTCAGCAAATGGTAGCTGTATGACTTCAGGGCGTAATAGTTTGTCCCAGACAACATAAACGCGCTCGACGTGACGTAACTCCAAAGCATTAAAAATCGCTAATTTATCAGGAAAGAATTGATAGAGTGAGCCTACTGCGGTATTGGCACGAGCAGCGATCGCATGAGTGGTCGCAGCTTCAAAACCCACCTCATCAAATACTATGGCTGCTGCATCTAAAATGTTCTCGACACGCTCTTGAGAGCGTTTTTGTTGGGGTTGACGACGGAGTAAATTATTTTGGGGCTTCATCTTGACAAAAGTGAACAATATGTCATATATTCATGTTAGAAAAAAGTTTTTTCTAACCGATCTTTGGTGACTTAAATGGAGAAACAGGAAGTTTCTCCGATCTTATTTGATATCGGTACTAAATAATATGACTGGCGACATTTTATCTTCTATTTGTCGCCATAGAGCTATTTGTCCAAAATTTACCACTGAGGGAATTAGTGATGTCTATGTTAGAAGGTGCGCCTTGGCTATTAGCGCATAAATCGATGCTCACAACAAATAAACCACACAAAATTGCTCTTTATGGCAAAGACTATGTAATGTGGAAAGATTGCACAGAAAAAGTTCAAGCTTTACCAAATACTTGTCCTCACATGGGTGCAATGCTATCAGAAGGATGGTGCGAAACTCAACCAGATGGCAAGAGTAAAGTTGTTTGTCCGTTTCATGCTTTGGAATTTGATAGCGATGGTTGCACTATTTTACCAGGAACAGAGAAAAAAATCTTATCTCAAATGCAGCCTTTAGAATTGATAATTAAAGATGATTTTATTTGGTCTTATGGCGGTTATGAACCTAAAATACCTATTCCCGATATTTTAGAGAAGATTAATCGAGACTATGAATTTATTGGCTATACCGCAAATACCAGTGTCAAGACAGACTTGCGATCGATGCTATTAATCATGCACGATTATAATCATCAAAATGGTACGCATCGAGACTTATTTGAAATTACCGAAGTCAGATTTGAAAAATTTATCGATAATGGCTATCATTCCGAGGCTTTTTTTAATACTCCTACCAAACCTAAAACCTTTTGGGAAAAGCTCAAACAACCTAATCAATTTTTACTTCCCGATGTTATTCAAGCTCATTTAGAAAACTATTTTCCTTCTTTGGTTATTTTTCACGGTAATAGCCCTTTTGGCAAAATTGCTCAATGCCATCTTTTTGTTCCCGAAACTTTAACTAAAACCAGAACCTATATCTTGTTATTTGCTGAAGCTAGCAATCCCTTGGCAAAATTATTACAAAATCAATTTCTCGCTCTTAGTAAAGTTGTTGTCGAACAAGATACAGATATTTTAAATAAAATTTATGCTAATGCACCACAAAAAATTAAGTTAAATAATGAGGTAGGTATGGATTGGGTGCAGCATAATTTTACTAATTGGCAAAAATCAGCAGCGACTATAGCTGAATAATCTGAAAAATTCAGAAGAGCGATCGCGCAGTGCTGCTGATAATTATCTTTGAGTCAATCTATGGAAACTATACGATCTTTTCCTTTTTTCAGTTCTGACATTATTACCTCCTATATTGAAGGTGAGAGAGGGTGAGGTTGCCTCGCCCTCTCTCACTTTGTTGAATACATGGAACGTTTTTTTCGCTTCCTGGAGCAAAGGAGAATATTAACTACCATCTCACAGTCGGCGTAATGAAGCCAAAGTACTCTGACTTCATGACGCGACGTATTTTGTGGGACTAGAGCTAGAGAAGATTATGTTGGTGCAGACAACAACATAATCTTCTGGAATAACCGAGGAAAGATACGTTGACACCACACTGCCAAATAACTCTGCCATCCTACTAAAATTTCACTCCTGTTTTTGTATAATCCTGAAACCAAAGTTTGAGCAACTTTTTCAGCAGTCATCGGCATTACCCAACGAAATAATTTAAGATTACGTGCCATCTCAGTATCAGTTAGGGTCGGCAGTAGAGCAATGACTTCAATATTATGTTCTGCTAACTCGCTCCGCAAAGCTTGAGTGAAACCGATGATTGCGAATTTAGTTGCCGAATAAGTAGACATAGTAGGAGCAGCTACCTTACCCATCAGGCTAGAAACATTGACAATTGTTCCTTCTTTTTGATTTGCCATCCGTTTCGCCATGGCGCGAGTGATGTTCATCATTCCTAATAAATTGAGGGAAATTTCTTCTTCAAATTTGTGAGCTTGGCTATCTAAGAATGTTGATTGATGAGCAACTCCTGCACAGTTAATTAGTAAATGAATTGGTTTATGAACAGTCCACATTTGAGCGATCGCAATATTCATGGAAGATAATTGTCTCAGATCTAAAGACAAAGTAGTAACCTTAACTCCTATTATTTCGATTTTCGTGGCGACCTCGGCTAGTTTCTGACGATCTCTAGCGAGTAATATTAAATGTTTAATTCCTGCTCTTGCTAATTCAATTGAGATTGCTTTACCAATCCCACGAGAAGCACCTGTAACTAAAGCTGTTTTTCCTTTTATATCCATGGGTTTAACCCTCACTAAAAACTTTCTATAACTTCAATCAATATCTGAAATATTTTGCAGTTAATAGAATTACAAATTGATTTGGTGCATACAATCAGAAAATAGTGAAGTAACTTCTCCGATCGCTATTCTTTTTCATTGGCAAAATAAGCTACTGTACCTATACTTATTGCTGCTAGATAACCTGTTGTTATAACAGCAATTAAAACAATCACACTTGGAGATAAAGTCATAATTCAACCTCTTTTTTGATTTCTCTTACAACCTAACAGAAGTGTCAAGACAAATTAGCAAAAATTAACGATCCCTGGACATTGTTATAAAACATAACAATAAACTCAGATTTGATTAGTATTGAACGAGCATAGTTGTTGATAGTTTAAATGCTTGCTCTAAATACTTTTGCGTCTGTATAGTAGTCTATTAATCTCATGAGCAATTATGAGAAAATTAGCTCTTTTTAAATCAATTGTGAGAAGAAAGTTAAGAACTCGATCTGTCAAATATGAATTAATTTTGTTCAGATTAAACGTATTGAGCTTTGATTAGTATTAACGGTACTTAAACAATTTTGACCAACGGTCACGTGCCGTCTCCGTCGTGTCTTGACGAGCATTCCCTTGCGCGACGCGGGGTCTCGTCGCTTTTAAGGCGGAGTAACGGTGACTATCAAAATAAGATAGAATGTTTTTACTGATTGACTTGAGCATTATCATTAATAGCGATCTTCATCATGAAAGAAACCACTCCCGCAGCCATGCCTCCCTGCAAAGAATAGATGGTGTAAAAAGTTTGATAACGCGGTCTGCTGACAGCAGCACTACGCGATCGCTATTGACTAAAAAATTGTATAGTGGAAAACAAAGAAGACATACCTTAAAAACTCAAGTATTATTTGGACAAAAAACTCATAAAATAATATGTTTAGCGTATTCTAAAGGTAAAAGCGCACCGCCGATGCTGGGGAAACCCCAGCTTTATCGACGGAGCAAGCATGATTTCAAATTATTTAAAAATAGTCAGACAAAATTTCATAAATTCCTGAAAGTAATAGCTGACAAAGGATATCAAGGAATTGCTAAACTTCATGATTTGAGTCAAACCCCAATTAAGAAACCTAGGGGGAAAAAGTTAACCAAAACTCAGAAGAAATATAATCGTGTTCAATTCTTTTTTACAACATAATTCTCCCTCATGACTACAGTAACTTCACCTTCTGAAAAAGCCAAACTACCCCCAACGGTAAAAACTCCTGCGATCGCTACAATGATTCAAGCATTATTAGATCAATTTGGCACGTTGGAAAGATACCAGAAAAAGTATGGGGAGATTTTTTATTCTCCTAAATCTTCTCTGTACCCTCCCAATGTAATTTTTAGCAATCCCAAAGCCATAGAACAAGTATTTACCGCCGATCCGAGTTTATTTGAAATAGATCAACAATCCACTGCACCTGTAAGAGTCTTATTGGGCGATCGCTCTCTAGTACTACTCGATGGCATCGAACACAAGAGACAGCGTAAGTTGCTAATGCCTCCTTTTCATGGAGAAAGGATGAAAAGCTACGGTCAAACTATGGTAAAGGTAACTAAAGAAGTTATTGCTCAATGGCAAGTCGGTCAGACTATCTGTATTCGCGATTATACTCAAGAAATTTCTCTACAAGTTATTCTCAAAACTATATTTGGCTTGGATGAGGGACAAAGATACGATCGCCTTAAAGCAATTTTGGTTGATTGGTTGGAGATATTTAACTCTCCATTAACTTCATTTTTTCTGTTTTTTCCCGCGCTACAAAAAGACTTGGGTGTTTTAACTCCTTGGGGTAAGTTTTTGAGACAAAAACGCCAGATTAGAGAAATTTTACAGTCAGAAGGCGATCGTCGTCGCTCAAATCCCGATACTTTGGGAGAAGATATTCTTAGTTTACTTATTGAGGCACGATATGAAGACGGTCAACCAATGAGTGATGGGGAAATACGGGATGAATTGATGACCATGTTATTTGCAGGACATGAAACCACAGCAAGTTCTTTAGCTTGGTCTTTTTATTGGCTACATCGGCTTCCTGAAGTTGGTCAAAAATGTCAAGCAGAATTAAATTCCCTTGCCGAAAATGCCGAATTTACCGATCTTGTGAAACTTCCCTATCTCAGTGCAGTAGTATCGGAAACTCTAAGATTAAATCCCGTAGTGGTTTTTGTTGGTCGTCAGTTAAAAGAACCTTTTGAGCTTATGGGATACCAGTTTAAACCTGGAACATCATTATTTCCTTCTATTTATCTTACACATCAACGGGAAGATATCTATCCCGAACCGAAAAAATTTAAACCAGAAAGATTTTTAGAAAAACAATTTACTCCCTATGAATTTTTGCCTTTTGGTGGAGGAAATCGTCGCTGTTTGGGTTATGCTTTTGCCCTGTTTGAAATGAAATTAGTTTTGGCTACTATTTTATCTCATGTAGAACTAGAACTATTGGATAACCGTCCTTTAAAATCTACTCGTCGTGGTATTACTTTTACTCCTGCTGGGGGCGTAAAAATGAGAGTTAAAGCCCTTAAAAATTAGAATTGAAACTTAGTTTAACCAACTTGCGAAATTTTACTTTTATTTGTCGTAATGTAGATGAACCGTTGGAATTTTACAAGTCAAAAGAAATATTTGATTTAGTGAATACTAAGCATATTGGGTAGCGTTAACAAAAATAGAAGTTGTCAGATAGCGATCGCTATTTTTATTAATGTAAACAACTAAATAATTCTTGGAAGATAAGAAGAAGTTAAAAAAGTATCTCCTTCACTTCATCGACGACGATTAACCTTAATTTTTTTATCAGGGTTTTGTTTGCTAATCCAGCTTAGAAATTTACGCATTTTGGGTTCGCTTTGTAGCTTGTCGATAGTGTTTAATTCGCGAGCCAATTGTAAATTGCTATAAAAAGAATGAACCTGACGATGACAAGCAGAACAAATATCTATAGTCGAGCCTGCATCAGCCTTTTTTCTTTTTACTGTTTGACGAGGAATCAGATGATGAACTGTTAGCTGCGCCATCTCTCGTTCGCATAGTTGACATTGCATCGGGGAGAAATTTGAAATTAAATTGAACCGTTAGTAACTACCCTTAGTCTAAATAAAAAAAGCCAATACTTCGTAGGAAACAATTAACGTGTTAGCCAGTGACAGGATTGCTGTTACAGAAAATAAATATACTTTATTGACAGAATCAGAATTAGTTGCTCTTTCCTGTAATGGAGACAGCGAGAGTTTTCGCTTGCTCTATCAAAATTATCAGGCAAAAGTACGCTCTACTCTCTACCAATTATGTGGTAGTGCAATGCTTGATGATTTACTACAGGAAGTATTTTTGCGAGCTTGGAAAGGATTACCTAAACTAAAACAAGCGGAATATTTTTCCACCTGGATTTATCGTATCTGTTGGAATGTCGCCACAGACTATCGACGAAAACTAGCGAAAAATAATCACAAAGTAGGTGCTGTTCCTGACTTAGAATCTATGATGTGGGAAAATAGTAGCTATAATTCCCAAGAAACTGATTTAATGCAGTTACACTATCAAGATTTGGTGAAAAGAGGTTTAGAGCATCTTAATTTATCGCACCGTGTAGTAATTGTACTGCACGATTTGGAGGATATTCCCCAAAAGAAAATTGCTCAAATTCTTGATATACCTGTAGGTACAGTAAAATCTCGTTTATATCACGCCCGCAATACTTTAAAAAAGTTTTTACAACAGCAAGGAATAACTTTTTAAAGTTGATTCTGACTTTTGTTCCCTTGAATTTAATGAGCCACCAATGAAGAATTTTCTACCAGACGACGATCGCGATCTAGTTAATTTTTTGCAGCAACATCACCCTACGCCACCACCAGCCAATCCCCATGTAGAAGCTCAGCTAATGGAACTAATTGAGCGACAACCACGAAAATCTACTAAAAACGCTTCGGGTTTGTTTTGGTTTCTTCCTGGGGCGATCGCAATGGGCATGGTGTTTACCTGGAATAATCAACGCTTTTTACAACAAACACCCCAATTTGCTCAAGATAGAATCAACCTAGAATTGTTTGTGGTTGATAGCTGGGAAGAAACTATAGAAGATTCTTATTTTTCTGCAACCCCCGAAGCAGAAATTTATCAGTTGTTATCAACGGCTGAATCGCCTCAAGTTATGACTTCAACTACTTTTAAATAAATTAGTTTTGATTTCTCAAAAAAAAGATTAATATGCAACGGTGTTATTCTCAGCTATTGTTAAGTTTTACCGTAGTTATCTGCCAGCCTTATCAAGCGATCGCCAATACTCCAAGGCATTATTATTTAGTCAAAAAACATAGCTATTCTCAAATAATTATTGCGGATAATTTTCAACAAACAACTGAAAAAAAAACCCCCAGCAGTTTATTTGAACAATTAAATCTTACTCCTCAGCAAAGATCTCAAATTAGACAGATTCGCCGTCGCTATCAAGCACAAATTACACGACTTAAAGAAGAGTTACGAATTTCTCAACAACAATTATCAATTATGATGGCAGGAACGGATTCTGCAACAAATATTCGAGTCAAGCATGAGGAAATAGTGCAATTTCGTCAACAATTGGGAAAATTACATTTTGAAAGTATGCTAGCAACTAGAGAAATTTTAACGCCTCAACAAAGACAAAAATTTGCTGAAATTATTGAAGCGAAACAATAGACATCTCCAAAAATTGATTGAATATTTAAATACTAACGTGGGTCGAGAAATATGCAGGGGTTGACAACAGGATATAAAGAATAGGAACTAAAATACCCATTTGCTCCAGCCAAATCTGTAGCCGATCTCTGTCGATTCCCCAAGAAATAACATTCCTAATCCTGTAGCGACGATGCAGATAATGGTGAGTATAAAAATACTATTTTAAATTTTTATCATTCAGCCGATCTTGTGCTGATAGATTGGTTCGATTTTACTCTTAATTGTTCTGAGTTTAAATCAAAACCATAGCTTTCTCTGACAAAATATAAAGGTCTGCCTTTAACTTCTTCATAAACGCGACCTAAATATTCTCCTAAAATCCCCAGGGTAATTAATTGAATCCCGCCCAAGAACAAGATCGCCACCATCAACGAAGCATACCCCGGAACGTCAACACCAAAAATCAAGGTACGAATGACCAAAAAAGAAGCATACAGTATAGATACAAAGGAGATAGACGCACCAACATAACTCCAGACTTTTAAAGGTAAAAAACTAAAAGAGATAATGCCATCCAGGGCAAAGTTCCACAGTTTCCAATAACTCCAAGTTGTATTACCTCGATGTCGTGGTTTGCGATCAAACATTACCGATGTTTGCTTGTAGCCTACCCAAGCAAATAAGCCTTTCATAAAACGAGTTCGTTCGGGCATTTTCCTAATCGCCTCAACTACTCTGCGATCTAATAAGCGAAAATCACCCGTGTGAGAGGGAATTGGTACCTGGCTCATTTTTCCAATGGTACTATAAAAAACATTAGCAGTGAATTTTTTCAGCCAGGTTTCTCCTTGTCGCGATCTCCTGGTAGCATATACTACATCATAACCTTCACGCCACTTGGCAACTAATTGTTCAATTAATTCAGGAGGGTCTTGCAAATCAGCATCAATGGGAATAACTGCTGCCCCAATCGCGTGGTCTATCCCCGCAGTCAAGGCAATTTCTTTGCCAAAGTTACGTGAAAGGTTGAGAACTTTAATAGCTGGATTGCGGTCATGAAAATCAATTAAATGCTTGGGAGTATTATCGGTACTCCCGTCATTAATACAGACAATTTCATAAGTGGTATTCAAACAATCTAATGCACCAATCAATCTGGTAAATAAACAATCGAGATTATCTTCCTCGTTGTATAAAGGAATTACCACAGATAATTCCACACTTTTGGCTCGATCAACTGGCATAATCACATATCTTTCTCGATCGATCATATCTACATATTTTCTCCACTGTCATTTTAAATTTCAAAAGCCACTATGATTGGGTAGTTTTGTAAAGATGCTGGAGTAAGCTGGTCAGAGAGACCCCGCCTTGAAAAGACGAGGCTTCCTCTGACTTCGTCAACATCAAAAAGGTTAAATATTTGCATTCTATTCTCTGCATTTTATACTTGCTTACACCAAATTAACCTAATGTCTGCTACCTGTCTTATCTTCAACAAGTTTAAATTTTTTAAACCACAAACCGAGTAAACGTTTATCTTCTCCTAAACCTACACTGTGAGGTGAAACAAGATTGGAAAAACGAAAGGTAATTTGTAGAGGAGAAATAGAATTAATCAGTTTTGCAAGAAGAGGGATTTTATATTGATTGAGCAAGGGCTGACCTAGTTTAAAGATTAATTGAGTAACTAATTCTTCATTCACGAGAACATCAACTATTTGTTGGGGATGATTTTCATGAATAAAGGGTACAGCCTCCATACTAAGTATCAAATCGTGTTTAACTGGTTCTTGAAGCATCATGAAAAGATGAGCCTCTTTACCATCTGTCCACGTTCCTTCCCTCTCTGACAATGACCAATCACCCCATTGATAATCTAATGAATTATTAGAATTAGCTTGAAAATCCAAAAGTGTATTGATTGAGTAAGGTTTGACTTTAATATCTATCTCTTTAATCTCTGAAGAAGAAGAACGTTTTCTACAAACAGTAAAACTATCAATCTCGCTACAATAATGAGAATTAGTATCATCAAAATTTATCTGAGTAGCTAAATTAAAGTATTTTTTCTTATCTAATACATAAGCAGCATCTTCTTCGAGTTTACTGTAAGCAATTGATTGAGGTAATTTATAACAATTAAAATCATAAGCTTCACTATCGTACCTGGCTAAGTACATAGTAGTAATATTCCTATTCCGAGATAATTATAACCTTCAGACTGCTCGATTGGATAGGGTAAACTTTTGATGAATAGTGAGGCAGACATGGGATTAATCAGGCTATTGAGATTAAGAGAATATTCACCAAAACCTTGATTACCTACAGAATTATCGTTAGTCAGATAACCAAACAAATACCAACCAATAATCAATAAAAATAAAGCGATTATAAAAGCTAAGAATCCTGGTTGTCATTTGATTTTTTTGTCAAAATAAAGCTGTATATAACTGGTAATAATAATAAAAAATACCATGACAGCTAAATAGGGATGAATTCCAGAGGTAATAAAAATCAAAAAATATTGTAGTATTAATATTTTTTTTATTTTATGGGCAGCTATTAGACTAAAATAACTCCAGATTGATGCCAATATTAACCAATGACTGGTAAGAGCCACATGAACTATTCTATTGGTTAAAAGAGGAGCGATCATAAACAAAATACCTGATGCGATCGCAGTAAAATAATTATTTTCTAAAAATAGAACTGCTAATTTAGCTCCCCAAAAAAATTGCAAGCTAAAACTTAATAAAAGAAATATTCCAGTGTATTGAAAATTAGTTGGAAGAAAATTAGAAATTAATTTAAAAAAATTGCTAACAAAGGTATAGAGTCTGTATAGCCTATTGAAGCTTTAAAAGGATATATAATATTATCAGTAAAGTTAAGGGCCAATGCCAATAATCAAACCTGAAAAATAGCCAACCTAAATAAGATTGTGTAAGCTCTCTATTAAGAGTAAATAACCATTCACTATTGAAGGGTAAGATTTGATCGCCTAATAAATAAGTTGTATATAAAAACCCTAAACACAAACCTACTAAAAGAACAATAAAATTATTAATATTTTTTTTATTCATTAATGACAAATATTGGAAGAGCTACTTGGCATTTGCCACTAAATTATACTTTATTTAAGTTAATGAGATTCGACAATAACCAAGTCCGAAGTTGGTATCAAGCTTTTCCCAAAGCGCGAGAAAAGAAAATTAATCTATTGAATAGATACTAAATACTCTAACAATATACAATTAATTCTATCCAATTGAGTAAGAAAACTAAAAGAGAATATCGCTTACCCACAGAAGCAGAAGAAGAATATGGTTGTAGAGGAGTCGATCCGTTTATATACTTACAAAGGTGGGTAATGGGCAAAAAATCACCTGCAACTAAAGTCAGAATCAAGCGTGATGATTTCTTAATTAGCGAAACTCCTGTTAATTTATCTCGTCCTGATGTAACCAAAGCTTATCATCTTCCTAGGGATGAAAATAAAGGGTTTAAACTCGATTTTAATGTGATGGGAGTTCCACCCCAGACTATCTTAAGTTTGGAGATGGGTTTACAAGATTACTCTCAAGTTACAATGGCTATCATTAAAGTTATTCCTCAGTGAAAAAATAGAACTAAATAAAATATACATGAAAAACATTTTTCCTTATTTTTTATTGTCCAAAGTAGAGAAAAAAGCATTTATAAATATATTTTTAATTTCTTTATTTGCAATGAGTTCTCTCTTATTAGCAAATATTTTGTATTCAGACGATCTAACAAGAGTAACCACGGGAGAAACTTTTTGGAATGATAATGGAAGACCTCTTTCCAGTTTAATTAGTCTTGTACTTCAATTAGGTAAACCACTCACAGATATTTCTCCACTACCTCAAGTCTTAGCTTTTGCTATTTATTCGCTTAGTGCAGTATATCTAGGAAAATTATTTAAAGTACATGATTTACTGTTGTTGACTTTAAGTGGAGTTATTTTTGTTATTAATCCTTTTAATCTACAAAATTTTGCTTTTGTTTTTGATTCTTTTACAATGGCAGTTGCTATTTTAACATCAACTTTAGCAGCTTTGAGTATTAGTGTTAGTGTTAACGACCAATTCAATAGGAAAGAGAAAATCATTAATTTTAGCTTAAGCCTGCTATTACTAGTTTGTTCTCTTTGTTTGTATCAAGCTTCAACATCTGTTTATTTAGTAACTTGCTTTTTTGATGCTTTAGTTAAGCTACTCAGAAGACAAAATAAAAAATCTTTTAATGTTTTTATTACTTCCATAATTATTTTATTATTTTCTTTTATTGCTTATAGTCCTATTAAAAACTTTTATATTACTAATGAATATAACTTGCATCATTCCCAGCTTATTTCTTTTTCAGACTTTCCTCAAAAAGTTATCAAAAATGTACTATCTTCTTGGGATAATATTCAGCAATCATTAGGTAATGGCACTCTAATTAATTTATTTTATATCTTATTTGTTACTACAATTTTGACTATAATTATCAACACAGTTATCTCACAAAAAAACAAGAACTCTAATTCAAAATCTTTATTACAATACTTACTATTTTTAACTTTTCCAGTATTTTATATACTACTTTTAATTATTGGTGTTTCGGGTGTAATGCTTGTCTTAGAAAATCCAATTTTTGCACCTCGTACTATGATGGGTTTTAGTACTTTAGTTGCTATTTGTTGCCTGTTTCTATCTAATAAAGTTTTACAAAGAACCCAAAAATATCTCAAATATTGTTTAATTTCTTTTCTTTTTATATTATCTCTTGCTTTTTCTAATGTTAGTTTTACTTTAGGAAATGTACTTTATTCTCAAAATGTTCAAGATGAAATAATTGTGACTATACTTATTTCTGATTTAGGGGAAATCGTTCCCAAATTACCTATTTCACAGCAACACCCCACCTTAGCCATTGTTAATGCCTTAAATTATACCTACGGCAATATTCAAGCTTACAAGAAATACCCAATCTTGAATCGTATTACCTGGTATTATCTGAACAGTAATCAAATTCAGTTTTATACAAAACTAGAAACTTTGGGTTTTAAATTTGCTTCTCCCGACTACCAAAAAGATATTTTTACGGGAGTAGATAATCAATTTATTCCTAAAACTGAAGCAGTCTTAATCCGTCCTTTATATAGAATATATTTCGAGAATAACAATCTTTTAGTCGTCGTGCTTCAGAATCCCAATTCCTAGGCATTTTTGTGTTTAGTAAAAAAAATGTATGGGCAAGGCATTGCTTTGTCTATATCCAACAACAATCAACTATTTTGCAACACAATAATTATTAATTTTTGTGACTAAAGCTTGATTTAGTTTTCCCGCTTCTTGAGCATGATCGTGAGCTATTTTTAAAGCTGATAAGTTTTTCTTTTCTCTTGCTTTGACAGCATCATAAGTTGCTTGAGAATAAATACGAAAGATACCAGCTAAATTTCCCTGATAATTGATTAGTTTGGGATCTTTAATGGGTAAAGATTCAATTTCCTTGGCTGCTATAGTCATTACGTCTGCTGCTTGTAGCCATGTTTTCATCTCTGCTAGTTTTTCTTGTGAACTATCGGTAATTTTTTGTGCTTGATTGTTTGCGCTATTGGCGATCGCAATTATTTCTTGACATTGAGTATATTTTTGATTTTCACAACCTACTATCAACCAAGCGAAAAAACTAACAATAATTACATATTTTTTTTTCTGATTCCTAACTAAAATATTCATTAAAATCAAGTCAGCCCCTCACCTAATTAGCTAATATCCCAAATTTTATAGTAAATATTAAGCATTACGCGTCTTTAGTATTAAACTTATAATACATAGCGATCGCAAATTGAGCAGATTCCCCACTCAAGTATTCCCTGGAGAATCTGTAATACCAATAATTTCCTGTAGATAATCTTTAGCAGAGCTTTTTATTTTAGAAATTTTTTGGTGATTATTTCCTGAGTTCACTATCCATCCTTGACAAGTTTCAGGGGTTTCCCACAAGGTTAAATGAGGGACAGGAGGATCGCTATAAAAATTTGATTCTCCTGTTCCTAAAATAGCAGAACTCCAGTGGGTGAAATAATCATGACTAAAGCGGTAAAGGGGAAAATTGGTGAATAACGGCACACCCCAGCCATCTATGGCGATAAAGGCTTTAATTTTTACTCTTTTTAATTGTAATGCGATCGCTGCACCAATCCCACCAACAACCCCTGCGCTAAAACAGATAAACAATAATTCATCGGTTAAAATTTCTGGTTTATTCAACCACTGATAAACATGAAGAGGAGAATATGCAGGATATTTGTCTGTGGCAAAAACTAAAAATTTCTCATTTACGGAATTTACAGAGTTCATGACTTTCTCTGACTCAATTCTCAATAAACTCTGAAGAAAGCGATCGGTTAATTGAGTCTCATGAATACCAGGGCAAATTATTACTTTCATTAAACAATAGTTAATTAATGATCGAGAATGTAAATTATTTCTTTACAAAAAGTTTTTTTTAAAAGAGTCACGTTAGCTTAACCTTAGTCGTTAATCAGTTACAACAACACTTTAGTCTTGTTATTTAAAACGAGAAAATACGCCTCACTAAAAATTCACTGTTTATTATAAAGGAAGCAACGTGGTCACTACGCAAAAACATCACCATGAACATACTCATCATTCTGCAACGGAAAAAGTTGCCGTTTTGCTAATGGGCTATGGAGAAGTAGAAAGTTATGAAGATTTTGCCAATTATAATGAGCAAGCTTTAAACTTATTAACAGCAAAATTTGCTCCTGTTCCTCACTGGATATATCCTCCTTTAGCCAAATTATTAGCCATGTTCGATCTTCATGAATGGGGTCATCAACATGGTAATTTTATTTCACCCCATAATCAAATTTTTGAGCAACAAAGAGCAGGTATTGAAAAAGAATTACAGCAAACTTGGGGCGATCGCGTTAAAGTTTTTAAAGCTTTTAATTTCTGTAAACCATTTCTTCCAGAACAAGTTTTAAGTCAAGTTAAAGCTGAAGGTTTTACCAAATTATTAATTTATCCTCTACTAGTAGTTGACTCTATCTTTACCAGTGGTATTGCTGTAGAACAAGTCAATAAAGCCTTAGCTCAACTAGGAGAAGATAACAATCATTGGTTGAAAAATACTCGTTATATTCCTTCTTTTTATAATCAGCCAGCTTACATTAAACTGCTAGCAAACATGGTCGAACAAAAAATTACAGCCGACCTAGCTCAAGCTCATTTACCCTCTAGAACTGGTATCATTTTGATGAATCACGGCTGTCCTCATAAAGCCAAAGGATTTACTTCTGGTATTGATGAAAGCCAAGCTCTTTATGAATTAGTCAGAGAAGAATTAATTACTAAATACCCTTTAATTTCTGTTGGCTGGCTCAATCATGACACCCCATTGATTGAATGGACACAACCTAATGTAAAGTTAGCTGCGAAAAATCTGATTGACTTAGGTGCTGATGCTATTGTCATGATGCCTATTGGCTTTGCTACAGAAAATCATGAAACAATTCTGGATGTAGATCACATTATTCATCATCTACAACATCGTTATTCTGATGTTAACTTTATCAGAATGCCCTGTGTCAACGATCGCCCAGAATTTTTACAAATGACAGCAGCTTGGGCAAATCAACATATCGAAGCTTTACTCTCAGAAGAAAGTATTACTGTTAATCCTCAATTAGCTGCTATCCAAGCAGCCCATCACCATCACCATCATTAGATAGAGTTATCACGGGGTATACAAGCACCGCCCTTCTTCGGGCGGTGTCAGCCCCTCACAAAATATTCCTAGTTCAATGAAATAGCCACTTAAAGCGCAGAAAGCTAAAGAAGTAAACAATCTCTCTTTGGCTTTTTGTCTTAATATCTCAGTTTTTTCGCAATAATCGAAATCTTCTCTAAAAAAAAAAATAAAAACGTTAGTATAGATGGCGTTGAAAGCAAAAAAACTAGAGTGGACAAAACTTCAGCAGTGAGAACATAATTTAAGCAAACTTAGAGAATATCAAAATCATTAAGTTGTGTAACTGTAATCTTTCTGCTTAAAGAAAACTTATCTGAGGTGAAACTTCATGAAGACAGTATACGTCCTTATTAGTTAAGTATATTAAGACCAACATGATTTATCTTTAAGTATATTGAGACTACATATCTCTCGAAGTTATTTTCCAAGTAAGTATCTGTGAGGAGCTATCAATTGTGAAACTACGCTGGCTATTATTAAGTATTTTCGGGGTTCTTATCTTGGGCTCTCCTGCTGATGCAGGTCAGCTGTTATCTTGGGAATTTGAAGAAAATAAAAATCGCTTGGTTTTTATTACCGATGAAGGAGTACAACCCAGAGCAAAACTAATCAGGAATCCAAATCGCTTAGTTATTGAGCTACCAGGGACTACTTTGGGTCGTACCACAGTCAAAGAAACCTATTCTGGAGCAATCAGAGGTTTTCGTATTGGTCAGTCCACTGACAATGTTGTCAGCTTAGTAATTGAACTAGCTCCTGGCTATACCATTGACCCCGATCGAGTTGAGTTTCGTGGTGCATCCCCTACTGAATGGGCTGTAGAACTTCCTAGTCCTCGCGTCGCCGATTTCCCTTCAGCAGAACGAGAAAGATCGACTCAGCGCACGCGCGATCTTGTTCCTCCGAGAAATGATCCCAATCCTCCTAGTCGTGATGTCGAGTCAGCAGTTACTAACAGTAATCTCCCTGGTTTTAATCTTGAGCCAGCAGCTACTGACAATAATCCCCCCAGCCGTAATATCGAGCCAGCAGCTACCGATAATAATTCCCCACAACTCAGCAAATCACCCTATGTTAAGATTACTAGTCATGGTTTTTTCTTAGACATTAAGGGCGATCGCACTAATCAAGTAACTTCAACTCGCAACGGTGATATTATCGATTTCGATCTTCAAGGTGTCACCCTCCCATCGGACTTAGTATCTCAATCTGTAGCCGTTAATCAATACGGGGTTGAAGAAATCAATTTTAGTCAACAAGATCCTTCCACTGCCAGAATCAGCCTCAAAGTTGCAGCAGATAGTTCGGAGTGGCGAGCGATTTTTAGTCGCATCAAAGGGTTAATTTTGGTTCCTGGTGGCACAAGAACCGTAGTCCAAAACAACTCTCCACAACTTACAGAAAAACAACCCAGTCCAAAACCAATTGAATCAATAACTATTAACGCGATCGACCTGACAGATAACAATTCTCGATTGTCTGTTCGCAGTAATGGTAATCTGAGTGCTAATAGTAGATTGGTGGGAAATGGTACTTATGAGGTTACTATTGAAAATGCCAAACTTGGAAAACCTTTTGCAGGACCTAAATTGGGAGCGGGAAGCCCCATCACTCAACTCAAAGTACGGGAAGAAGCTTCTTCTGTAATTTTAACTGTTACCACTAAGTTAGGCATTCGTTTGGGTAATGTTCAAAGTGGCACAAATCTCGTTGCTTTACCAGTAATTATTCCTGCCAGAGCCATTAATGTACCCAGCCCCGAACCTCCTGTAGCTGCTCGTAGTAAGCCTTTAGTTGTCATCGATCCTGGACACGGAGGACAAGATCCAGGAACTATTGGTATTGGTGGTGTACAAGAAAAGAATGTGATTTTGCCGATTTCTTTAGATGTCGCGGAAGAATTAAGAAAACAGGGAATTGAAGTTCGTATCACTAGAGATCGAGATTACTTTATTAGTTTAGAAGGCAGAACCGATCTTGCTAATGATATTGATGCGGATTTGTTTGTGAGCATTCACGCCAATGCGATTAACCTTTCTCGTCCTGATGTTAACGGTTTGGAAACTTATTATTACAAGAGTGGTCGTCGTTTAGCAGAAGTCATTCACTGGAATATTCTCAATACGGTTAATATTCGAGATCGCAATATTCGTCGAGCCAGATTTTTCGTCCTCAGACATTCTGAAATGCCAGCAGTATTATTAGAAGTGGGTTTCTTAACTGGAGCAGAGGATTCTTCTCGTCTCAAAGATCCCAGTCACCGTCGTCAAATGGCACAAGCGATCGCTAGAGGGATAGTACAATACATTAAGGAAAACAGGATATAAGTACATATACGGAGATTTTGCTTTTAACCTACCCTTTAACGATTATTTTTGAGTAAGATAGCTAAGATAAAAGATCTTTCATTATGACATCAATGACAAAAAACTCAAATTTACGCATTGGTCTTTTTGATAGTGGTGTGGGTGGCTTAACTGTTTTACGACAAATTTATCGGCAAATGCCACAAGAGTCGATTCTCTACTTTGGTGATACTGCTAGACTTCCCTACGGTACAAAATCACCAGAAGAAATTTTACAATATGTCCGTGAAATTATTGACTGGATGATCGCCCAAGGTGTCAAAATGGTGATTATGGCTTGTAATACCAGCTCTGCCTTGGCTTTAGAAACAGTACAAGATGAATATGACATCCCCATTTTAGGTTTGATTCTTCCTGGAGCGAGGGCTGCGGTACAACAAGGCAAAAGAATTGGCGTGATTGCAACTCCTGCTACGGCTTCTAGTAATGCCTATGGTCGAGCCATTGAAGAAGTCAATCCTACCGTTAAAGTTTGGCAAGTAGGCTGTCCTGAATTTGTGATGTTAATTGAACAAAATCAAATTGATTCTGCCTCCACAAAAGAAGTAGCTGATAAATATCTTCAGCCATTGATCGAGCAAAAGATTGATACTTTAATTTATGGTTGCACTCATTACCGCCACTTGGAAAAAGTTTTTCAATCTATATTACCGCCATCGATTAGTATTATCGATCCAGCAGAATATATAGTAGTAGCAGCAGAGAAAGAACTGGAGTTGATGGGGCTAAAAAGTAATCAAGCTCCTGCACCAACTCGTTTTTGCGTTAGTGGCTTGACCCAACAATTTGCCTTTCTTTCCGAGCAATGGCTGGGTTTTCTGCCTTCAGTAGAACAAGTTCAAATCGATGAGCAATTAATCGCCATCAATGAACTATAACCACCGAATTAAACTGTTAGTTACTTATGTTTCCTATATCACTAGAGGATGTGGCCCTCTTTTTTTGCAGGTTTTCTGCTATTTTTAACACTGCGTATATTGTCATTAAATAAACAGCAGCTGACAGGGGAATGAGTAAGGTAATCGATCCGTATTCCATAGCTTGAATAGTAAGGTTAGGTGAGCTTTTTGAGTTGAAGTAAGGGTTGTTGTGGATGCTCTCTCAGGCTTTGATGAATGAGACCAAAAAAGTTCTCCAATGCTTCAAAAGCCATCAACAGCCCACTATAAAATAGGGGGATGAGATAATCATCAAAAAATGTATCTATCCTCACACCAAAAATTAGCAAAGAAACTGTTCGGTTTGTAACCCAAAACAAGGTAAATTAAACGCTTTAATCTACACTATTTCTAGCTACACCAAAAAGTTCTTGAGATGCTGCTATACCATTCAATCGTCTGCAAAATCCAGAAACTACTTTGCTATATTAAACACACTGCTAATAGCTATCTAATGCTCCCGTATTTAGGAAGTAGTACTCTTGGATTGAGTATTCAATTTTTGGAAATATCTATGAATATCATAGCAGAAAAACTCCGTCATGTCTATAGTAGAAGAGAGTTTCAGCACCTCTTAAAAAATCTTTTTTTTTAAGTAAAATTTTGTGCTTGGGTTAGGTTAGCTTAAAATAAGTACAATAATATGTAAACTTTCTTAACTAATATAAGTGCCAAATTTGGCTTAACAATGATAACTACTAGCTCTTTATTAGCTCCTGTCGATGGCGATTTGCATATTCTGACAGAAAACCTCAAACAACTGGTAGGGGCGCGTCACCCCATTCTCAGAGCAGCAGCAGAACATTTATTTGATGCTGGAGGCAAACGAATCCGACCTGCTATTGTATTATTAGTTGCCAGAGCAATTATCAGCAACGACAAAAATACCAGTTCCGCTCAACAAGATATCTCTCCCCGCCATCGTAAATTAGCAGAAATTACGGAAATGATTCATACTGCGAGTCTGGTACATGATGATGTAGTGGATGAATCTAATGTTCGTCGCAATGTCCCCACAGTTCATAGTCTGTTTGATAATAGAGTTGCTGTGTTAGCGGGTGATTTTCTATTTGCTCAATCTTCTTGGTATTTAGCCGATCTTGATAATTTAGAAGTTGTCAAGTTGCTGTCTGAGGTCATTCGAGACTTCGCAGAAGGAGAAATCTTACAGAGTCTTAGTAGCTTTGATACTAATATTTCTGTTGATGATTATCTGGACAAAAACTATTACAAAACTGCTTCTTTAATTGCCAATAGTGCCAAAGCTTCAGGAATTTTAAGTGATGTCAGCCCAGAAATTGCCAATAACTTGTATCAATATGGTCGTAATTTGGGTTTAGCATTTCAAATTGTCGATGATATTCTTGATTTTACTGGCTCAACAGAAGTATTGGGTAAACCCGCAGGTTCAGACTTAGCCAGTGGAATTTTAACGATACCCGTTATCTATGCTATGGAGGAGAAGCCCTATTTACAAGTTCTCATCGAGAGAGAATTTAGTGAAGAAGGAGATTTAGAAGAAGCAGTTGCCATTGTCAAAAAAGGAGAAGCTATAAATCGCGCCAGAAAACTTGCTGCTACATATACAGAAAAAGCCAAAGATAATCTAACTTGTCTTGCTGCTTCTGATTCTGCTAAAGCTCTCAAAGAACTTACGGATTATAATCTCAGCCGACTATACTAAACTAAACTGAGACTATATAATTGATTCTCGGTAAAAATTCAATTAAGGAGTATCGGTGTTGTCCTCAAAACCCACTATTTTGGTTACTGGCGGTGCTGGCTATATTGGCTCTCATGCAGCATTAGCACTAAAAAAAGCAGGTTACGGAGTAGTTGTTCTCGATAACTTAGCTTATGGACACCGAGAGATTATTGAAGATGTAGTTAAAGTAGAGTTAGTAATTGGTGACACTAGCGATCGCGAATTGTTAGAGCAATTATTTGTTACCCATGACATAGCTGCGGTAATGCATTTTGCAGCCTACATCGCGGTGGGAGAATCGGTTAATGAACCAGGAAAGTACTACAGAAATAATGTTTCTAGCACCCTCAATTTACTAGAGGTAATGTTAGCAGCAGGAATTAACAAATTCGTCTTTTCTTCTACCTGTGCGGTATATGGAATGCCGAAAGAAATTCCGATGAAAGAAAATCATCCCCACAATCCTCTTAGCCCTTATGCTGCTAGTAAGGATATGGTAGAGCGCATACTCGCCGACTTTGATACTGCTTTTGATTTAAAATCTGTTGCTTTCCGTTACTTTAATGCGTCTGGAGCAGAACCTAATGGTAACTTAGGAGAAGATCACGCTCCTGAAACTCACCTCATTCCTTTAGCTTTGCTCACTGCTTTAGGTAAGCGCAAACAGCTTTATATCTTTGGTACGGATTACGATACTCCTGACGGGACAGCAGTTAGAGACTATATTCATGTCAATGATTTAGCTTCTGCTCATGTTTTAGGCTTAGAATATCTGTTAGACGGAGGAGATTCTGAAGTCTTTAATCTGGGCAATGGTAACGGTTTTTCTGTCAAAGAAGTGATTGAAACGGCTAGAAAAGTCACGGGAGTGGAAATCCCTGCTCTAGAAAGCGATCGCCGTGCGGGAGACGCACCCATTCTGGTTGGTAGTAGTGAAAAAGCCCGTAAAATTTTGGGTTGGAATCCTCAATATGCTGACTTACACAAAATAATTAGTGATGCTTGGAAATGGCATCAACAAAGACATGGATCGAACAGTTAATTCGTAACCAATAGCCGTATAGTTAGCCTTTAAAAGATGATGAAAAATTATGATTCCGCAGCGCACCGATTCATCTTTAGAGTTGAGAGTTGAACGGCTGGAAATCATTTGCGAACATATAGGGGAAGCTGTAATTTCGGCTTCTGAAACAGTAGAGCATTTATCATCTAAAATTAATGCTTTAGTAGAACAGATGGAGCAAGAACAAGAAAAAACTTCTCAGCAAGGATATCAAATTCTCGCTTTGAGTGAATCTCTGCAAACTTTAGTCGAAATTAATACAGAATCCACAATTAGAGTTCAAAAACTAACCTCAGCGATTGAAAATTTACTCACAATGTCAACTTGATACTCCATCGCAAGCATGGAGTTCAATTGTTTAAATCTACTTAGAAAATAGTTCAAAAACTTGACGAGAAAAAATCTTCAACTTATCCTCTACTTGGGTTGCTGGTTGATGCTCTCCTAAGAGCTGCCAGTTTTCCACAGTAGAAAATCGCCATGCTTGTCCTACATGACTAAAACCCGCCGTTTCTAAACCAATAAATTTTTCGGTTTCTTCTAAAGGATCTTTATAAAAACGAATTTGCACCAAGATACTGTTACATTGAAGGCGAGGACTCCAACCAGGAAAATGAAAACCAATATCGATTGAGTCTGGGTCTACTAATTCACGGGTATCAGGATCGTTTTTCCAAGGTTTTAAGTCTGCTTTGACATCAGGAAATTGAGCTTTAAAAAGGTTGACTACTGAAGCTATTTTGGTGGTAATATTTAATCCCTTAGCTCTTTCTGATGCGTTCAAGCTGATTAACCTCCTGATATAAGTTGAGTTTTTAGCTTTGATTATAAAACATCCCGATCGACATCTACAAGCGATCGCTTTTTTTGTTAGTACTGAATCCGATTCTCAAAGTATACTTTATGTCCTTTTTGTGGTTAGTCTCTGAATCTGGAGCAAAATAATCACTACAAAAAGTATTATTATTTACTTCATAAAACAAAGTTAGTAACATCTTATTTTTATTTTAATTACTCAGGTAAAATTATTTACACATTTTTTCCCTATTACCTACCTTCTCCACCAAATAATTTAATTTACATACCTACTTACAACTACTTATATGAGTCATCAATTTGCCACTTATTTAAAATTAAGTCTGGAAATTCTTATTTTTTCTGTATTTTTAAATACAAAAATGCCTGTTAATTCTTATCCTAATGAGCTTGAAAATCGCAGAATTATTAATAGAGAAATTGCTTCTTTGATAGAGAAAGAAAAACAGCAACAAGAGCGAGAAATTAGCCAAGAAATTATCTATTTACCCGATACTAAAGACGAAAAAATATTTCAATCTTTAATCAATAAAGCAATTGAAACTAATTTAAAACAAACTGGATTTGGAGAAATTATTCAAACAGTTGCCACCGATTTCTTGGGTTCACAATATCAAGCAGGATTATTAGATCGATCCCCTCAAGAAACTTTAGTTATTTCTTTACAAAAATTTGATTGTGTATTATTCGTGGAATCCGTAATAGCGATCGCACGTAGTATTGCTAGTCAAGATTATAACTATGACAACTTTACCAAGAATGTCGTAGAGCAAAGATATAGCCAAGGAAAAATGATTGATTACTGTAGTCGCCTACATTATTTTTCTCATTGGATTGCTGATAACCAAAAGCGCAATTTAGTTACTAATATTACGGCAGATTTAGGTGGAACTACAATTCAGAAAAAGCTGGATTTCATGACTACTAATCGTAATAGCTATGCTCAGTTGAAAAACGAACATAACTATCAATGTATTACTAATGTAGAAAAAAGTCTCGAGCAATTAAATTTTAACTACATTCCAACTCAGAATGTTAGAAGTATTTATGAGCGATTACAACCAGGAGACATTATAGGCATTGCCACAAACATCAAAGGCTTAGATTTTACTCATACAGGATTAGTTTATCAAGATGAGAGAGGAAATATAGGCTTAATTCATGCCTCTCCTGCTGGTCAAGTAGTTATTGCCTCCGACTTACAAGATTACGTACAAAATGTCAGAAATGCGATTGGGATTGTTGTAGCCAGACCGCACTTAAATTAGTAGCAAGTAAAGAGGTAATAGCTAGCAACCAGCAACCAAGCACTTTATGGACGTGACCTGGAACGTTTCTACCCATATTATCCCGCTTGACGGGACTAACCACGAATAAAATTTAATACTCCATTAAGCTAATAATCGGTACATCAGGTAAAACTTTTCTACCAGCTAAACCTGTTAATTCGATCACAAAAGCAAAACCCAATAACTGGGAACCAATTTTAGCTAATAAATCCGCCGTTGCTTTAGCCGTACCCCCAGTAGCAATCAGATCGTCAACTATTAAAACCTTTGCTCCAGTTTCTAAAGCATCTTGATGAATTTCCAATGTATCAGTACCGTACTCTAACTCGTACTCTACTGCATGTACTGCACCAGGCAACTTACCAGGCTTCCTTACAGGAACAAAACCCACATTTAGCTTGTACGCCAACGGAGTACCAAAAATAAAACCACGAGATTCCATGCCTACAATGTAATCAGGAACCAAATCCTGTTTTTGGCATTGTTCGGCTAAAGTATCAATGGTGTGACGCAATCCTTGAGGATTATTTAATAAGGTAGTGATATCACGAAAAACAATTCCAGGTTGAGGAAAATCAGGGATATCACGGACTAAAGACTTAAGTTTCATACAAAAAAACCGATTTATTGATTGGGGTTGCTATTAAACTAAATACCTGTGGCATCATGGCAGCAGAGAGAGTACGTTATTATTGTCTCTCTATAGAAAACTAAAAATAATTAAAATCTAGACTTAATTTTAGAATGAGTCAATCCATAAGCATAGTGTCAGATTCTTCTCCATCCACTCAAAATAACCCTATAATTTTAGACCGTCTGCCAAATATAGATCTTTCTGGAAAGGGATGTTCCCCTCATATTCAACAACAAATAGATTTACTTTTATTAGCAGTAGAAGCTTTGGAATTGGGTGCATCAGAAAGAATGCTAGCGACAGTCAAGCAGCTAGAATTAACCAATATTATCCCTAGCAGAGTTGCTTTATGGCGTTTACGCTGTAGTAATCCTTGGAGACGTTCTTATACAAGAAATATCTTAAGCTTGAAAGAAGCCAAAACCTTAGTGATTCTTGCTGCTTTTCGTGCTAAAGATTTAGAACCTTTAACAAGACATTTGATAGATGCAGAACAGCAAATGCGAGAGAAGCAGCTACCAATGGAAAATCATTTTCGCCTTTCTGAGTATTTGGAACGTTTCCGCGCTCACTTCCGCAGTCGAATGAATTCTCGCAGAACTAAAGTGGCTTCGTATTTACAATCCCAGTCTGAACTGAACGAATTAGCTTTGTCTTTACTACGCAAACTACTTTTCTGTACGGGAACTAAAGGCTTAGAAAGAATTTGGTTTAGTCTTTTTGATGGAGAAATCTAAAGTTAAAGAACGAGGAACTCCGAATGAGGAAGCGTAATGTTAGCAAGGGAAGACAAGGGAGATGGGAAAGTAAAAGGTAATAAGTAATAAGTAAGTAACAAGTAAGTAATTAAGTAACAACGAGCAACCACCAACCACCAACTAAACACTAACCACCAACCACCGACTGTATTGAAATACGTGAAGAGAGATGAATACTAGAAAACAATATACCAAACCCCACTGCACTTTAGTTTTAGATGGCTTTGATGAAAATTCAGAGTTCGTAGAAGATAGTTCTCAAGCTCAGGAATCTTCTATTTCCATTTTGACCAGTGCAGAATGTTATTTTGCTACTTCCAATCAGCGTCTGAGTGGAGGACGGGCTTTTCTCGAAAACCTAGCTAGTGCGGTTAGTAGTTATGCTCAAGAATTTTTAAGCGGTTTGTCTCATTCTCAAGATAATCCAAAAAAGTACCCCAAGATACAAGTTTTGCCCACAGATAAGCCAGGAGTACATAATCTTACTTTAGAGCCTGACCCCAAAGAAGGACAATCTAAGCAGGAAATAGTGCTTAAAACTTTGGAATTGTTTGATTTAGTAGAAGTTATCGACCAATTTTACGCAGATACTAAAGCTTTACCCGATGTCTCTTCAGAATTAAAGTTAGTTACTAAGCATTTTCGTCAGCCAGATGAGCCAATGGCTCAAAGAGTAATTCCTCTAATAACAGGTACAATTAGTTTAGCGATCGCAGCAGGACTTTTCTTTGTTTTACCCATTCCAGAAGTACGCGAGCCAGAACCCGCTTTAGAATCTGTTCCTACAGCACCCGTTCCTACCACACCTATACCTTCTGAAGATACAAATAGTTCTGAACCAATAGAGGAAGCAGAGGAAGCAGGAGATGAAAATTAGCAACTAGCAACAAACAAAAAACAACTCATAATGCAGTTTATTCTACGTATTAATACTGAAAAAGTAGAATAAGCCACAATAATTGTATTCTTAAGAACATAAAATAAACCTTGTCCAGTTAGAAAAATCGAATTTTGACGGAGGTCATAGGCAATAAGCACCTATACTCTTAAAACCTCGAACGGTTTTGGTCAGCCTTCCTTGGCGGATGGAGCATCCACAGGTTCTCACCACTATTTAGAAAAACTATGGGTTTCAAGCTGGATGCGGTTTATTTATGATACTGATAGTACTACTTAGGTTACATTGGTGGTTTATGACTATCTTCCTAAAACAATACTTTATAGGAAAAATTAAAGATTAATATGACATCTACTACAACTATATCTACATTTTGTGAATATCAACCAGGTTTAGAAAATATTCCAGCCACTCAATCTAGTATTTCTTGTGTAGACGGAATTAACGGTGTTTTAGAATATCGCGGAATCAGAATTGAGGAATTAGCAGCTCAAAGTAGTTTTGTGGAAACGGCATATTTGTTGATTTGGGGAAAACTGCCTAATAAAGCAGAACTCAAACAATTTCAGACAGATATCTTGTATCACCGTCGTATTAAGTATCGCATTCGAGATATGATGAAGTGTTTTCCTGAAACTGGTCATCCAATGGATGCACTGCAAACTTCCGCAGCAGCTTTAGGACTGTTCTATTCTCGTCGCGCTCTAGATAATCCAGAATATATCAGAAAAGCAGTAGTGCGTTTGTTAGCCAAAATTCCGACCATGGTAGCAGCTTTTCACCAGATGCGGAGAGGAAATGATGCTATTCAGCCCAATGATGATTTGGACTATGCTACCAACTTTCTCTATATGCTAACCGAGCGCAAGCCTCACCCCATAGCTGCAAAAGTTTTTGATGTTTGTTTAACTCTTCATGCAGAACACACCATCAATGCTTCGACATTTTCCGCGATGGTAACAGCTTCAACCCTAACCGATCCCTATGGCGTAATTGCTTCTGCTGTCGGTACTTTAGCAGGGCCTCTTCATGGAGGAGCCAACGAAGAAGTACTCTTAATGCTAGAGGAAATTGGCTCAGTGGAGAATGTTTTACCCTATGTGGAAGCAAAAATTGCTAATAAGCAAAAAATTATGGGTTTTGGACACAGAGTCTATAAAGTAAAAGATCCTAGAGCTAGTATTTTGCAAAGTTTAGCAGAGCAACTATTTGAAGAGACAGGATACGATACTTATTACGAAATTGCTTTAGAGCTAGAAAAGGTAATCGAAGGAAAATTAGGAGCGAAAGGAATTTATCCTAATGTGGATTTTTACTCTGGATTAGTTTACAACAAATTAGGTATTCCCAGTGATTTATTTACCCCGATTTTTGCGATCGCCCGTGTTGCGGGATGGCTCGCTCACTGGAAGGAACAATTAGCTGTTAATCGTATTTTCCGTCCTACTCAAATCTATACAGGAAAGCACAAAGTACCCTACATTCCGATGAAAGAAAGGTAACTTTGTTCCTCACGGTAACCACTGGGGATGAAAGCCGATCAGGGGTAGTTGTTCTACTTGATGAACTTCTGATTCATTAGTGGGGGGAAGAAGTAGCCACAAACGACTTTTAATGATGGTTGAAGAACTATCAGAGGGATTTGCTTCTGTAACAGGGGTATTTGTAGTCAGTACTTGATCGAATAGGACTCCTAAGCCGTCGGGAGCAACACTAAGCTCACTGTCATGATATTCAGGTAGAGCTAGTAAAGGAATAGTTTTACCTGTTTTGAGGTTTATTTCTGCAAGGTAAGGCTGTTCTCGGTATTCTGCGTCAGCTTGTCCTAAGGTAAGATTATTGGAAAATTTTAATTCTGTTAGTAAACAGTAAAGATGGGTAGCGGTGGGATTAAATTGACAGTCGATAATCGAACCCTCTAAGTTAAGTAACTCTTTTTGAACTCCTTGGTTGTTAACATAATAGAGAGATTTGGTATAGCGTAAGTCGGCATTCTCTGTGTTGTAATTAACCATCGCAGCAGCCATTCCGTCAGTCGAGAAGGTCACAACACGACCAAACTGGGGTAAAAAGTCTAGTGGTACAGCATCAGGATTTAGGGGTAACAAAGCAATCCCTTCTCCTTGTGCTACTGCTAAGGTTTGACTGTCTGGAGTGAGTAAAAAGTCGCCTACTGCTTCTGTCTCTAAGGGTTGGGGTACTAGATCTTCGGTAATTTTCCACAAGCCAAAATCATTAGCATTATTCTGATTAATGCGTTGCACAACAATAGTTTTGCCATCTTGGGACAAATCAAATTTATTGTTTTGATACTTTTTGCTGTCTAAAACTAATTGAATTTCGGGGTTAAATGCTGGCGAAGAATTATCATTAACTCCAGTAGTCACACTGTAAAGCTTTAGTTGACTAATGTCTTGCTGCTGTTTTTTTGCCACCGCAGAAAATAAAATACGATCGCCTTGGGGATAGGGTTCAAAATCAAAAACTACGAGATTGTCAGGGGTTAAAACTGTTTTTTCTTGCTTTGTCCAGTTATAAAGAATTAATCTACCTTGGTTGTTTCCTTCGCTTCCAATGTAGGCAAAAGCGCGATCGCGAGTCTTAAATTGTCCGAAAAATGGTTTAATCGCCTCTCCTGCTGCTTCTCCTCCTGCAAATTGCTGGTTTCCCGCTTCTAAAAAAAGACGATATTTTTCTCCATAAGGTGCGGGAGCATCCAACGTGTAGGCTAACTTATTCCCAGACCAGCTTATTTTGCCTTCTAAAGGGGGTTCTATAACTAAATTATTTTCTATGCTATCGCGATCGATAGGGCGGTTGAAATAAAGTAAAAAAGCCCGATCCTCTCGACCAATGGCTTTGTTTTGCCAGCTAAAATTAGTTACTTGGGGTTTGACATGAAATAAACATTCTGTACCACAAGCATTTGTCCCCCAAACCAAGATACTAATGGTAAAGCTTAAAACAATAATAGTTATAACGGCAATTTTATCTATTGTCTGCATTATTTGAAGGATGAGGAAGTTTTTTAAGGAATGAGGAATCAGGAATCAGGAAGTTTTTAAGTAGATAAGTAGCGAGTGAGGAATGAGAACAGAATACAAATATTGATTGTCCAATAACTGATGACTGTTCACTGATAACTGTAAGGATTAGAAGGAGTAGGAATTTGTTTGATGTTGTTGGCTTTTAATACCAGTCGGCGTTTTTCTTTAGGAGTATCGGAACGATCGCGTATTTTGAGAGTATGGGTTGTCATTGCACCTTCAATTTCTAACCAAGTATCGGGGGGGTATTGTTGACGATTTGTGGATAGTTCGACAGGGATAAACACAGGATAAGCATCTACGGCACAGCAGGTGAGGATAAAACGGGATAATAATAGGTAATTTTCTGGAAGTTCGGGTACATGAATCACAAAACCTGTAATTTTTGCTGGTTGCCCTTTATAAGCATCGGGTTCGGGATAGGCGTTGAGGGTACGTATCCATTCAATAAGCGATCGCTCTTCTGGTCGGGTTTGGGTAACAAAGGCTTGGGGTTGATAGCTGGTTAAAGGAAGAGTTTCGGTAACTCCCCTTTGTAGTGCGGTTTGAGAAGCTAAAACAGTGGGAGGAATAATTAAACCAGCGATCGCGGATAACAAAAGTAAGCTACTCCCAATACCAGGAGGAAAGATTGTTAAATGTTGTTCATCATCTACAACACTAATCGATGTCTTTAATAACTTTCGTGTTTTCATAATCCCAATAATTAATAACAAAATGCTGGTAAAAAGCATCAAGTAAAAATAGTTGGGGTGAATCAACAGTTGATATTGTCCAGTGATAGCATATTTTAATAAAAGAATTCCCCAAGCTAAAACAGCTAAAACACTTAGTAACTGAGTCAAACGATAATTACCGCTTTTCTTAACAGAAGAAGAAAGGTTACTCATAGAATAATCTAAAAGAAATAACTATAAACAAAGGTCATTAAAAAGACCAGTTGAGCAATAATGGCAAATAGATAAATAATTATTTTCGGCTTGAATATAGAAAGCATTAAACCCAAAGCTTTAATATCAATAGTAGGGCCAAAAACCAAAAAGGCTAAAATCGAACCGCTCGTAAAAGTAGAAACAAAAGATAACGCAAAAAAAGAATCAACCGTCGAACAAATAGAAACAATTGCAGCCAGTAACATCATCGCCAAAATCGAAGTAATGTTATCTTGTCCTAAACTAAAAACTACTTCTCTGGGAACAAAAACTTGAATCGTAGCTGCGATCGCACTACCAAGTACTAACATTCCTCCCAATTCTTGTAGCTCTTGCAGCACATTATCAATAAACTGTTGCCACTTTTGTTTTGATACTTTTCTTGACTGTAACTGAGGCTTTTCAACTAACAAAGCTTCATTCATTACTAAAGGCTGTGCCGACTCTCCCAATAAAAAACTCCCCGATTGTAATAGAGCAGGAACTTCTACTTTTTCTTGAGGAGATGATTGTAAATTTTGTTGTTGATTTTCTAAAAAATTAAGTCTTTTAATCAACCTTGGTTGTAATAAACCCTTGACATCTTTTTGTACGCTAAATAAACAACCAATAGCAATCGCAATAATTAAAGAAAAAACTATTCTTAAAAACACAATTTGAGGTTGTCCACCAAAAGCAACCCAAGTAGACCAAATTACCACAGGATTGATCGTCGGTGCTGCCAATAAAAAAGCTACGGCAACAGCAGGCGAAACCCCTTTTAACAACAATCTACGAGCTACAGGGACGTTACCACATTCACACACAGGAAACAAAAAGCCAATACAACTACCCGCGATCGCACCTAATAAAGGATTTTTTGGTAACTTAGTAATTAACTTTCTTTCATCAACCAACAGTAATAGAGAGCTAGAAAGCAATACTCCCAATAGTAAAAAGGGAATAGCCTCTACCAGTAAACTGATGAATAAAGTGAAGGCATTGTGTAATTGACTCATATTCAGTAGCTTAAGGCGATCTCTATTGTGAGATTTTAACCACAGATAGTTAAAGCTTGAGGTAAGTTAATTTTTTAAAGGCAAATAGTAATTAGTTGTTACACTCAATAGAGCGTTTGGCATCTATCCATAGCTGGATTAAGATACTTAATTAGATTGCTAAGACAATGAGCTTAATATACCTTATCAATTTGTGTTGATGAAGTTTTCTATCTTTTCTTTATCAAAGTTTTAAAAGTTTTAATTAATAGGTTGAATAATAACAAATGGTTGCACAATCGCTGCGGTGAATTCTGCTTGAGGATTACTATTCCACTCTGTCAGTTGTGCATTAGAAGGTTTAGCAATTAATTTTTCAGCGATCCAGTTACTGACAAGAGAAGTCTCGTCTAAAGCGATCGCTTCTGCAACTTCCAATAAATCCAATTGCTCATTAATTACTACTACCGCATCTCTTTTAGCGTGGGGTAAAATCTCTTGCCAACTAATACTAGCAATATCTTCCTGTAATTTTTTTTTGATATCAGACATTATGTTAAAAATTTTAAAGATGCTGCCAATCTTAAAATGAAACGAACTTCTTAGCAATGGAGTCAAATAGTTTGATTAAAATTTGGGTAGATGGAGGATACCAAAACAGTATCCCTTGACTAAAGAATAGCTATATCAAAATGAAATCTAACTTGATTAAAGCGTGGTTACAAGATGGGTTAACGATCGCTTCGAGATATCAAAAAAAAATCGCAGAAGACGGACTAAATTCTGCTAAGAGTCTCGGTGAGCGAACCCCGAAAAAAGACTTGAGGTTTCACTCTCTTCTGTTTGAAGATGTTTCTCTAAACGGAGCAGTTTCAATTTTAGATGTTGGATGTGGCAAAGCAGAGCTATTATCTTTTCTCAAAAATAGCTATTTTGAAACCAAAATGGAACGCTATCTGGGACTCGATTTAGTTGGGGAGTTTCTGGATTTAGCACGACTCAATTATCCAGATCATGAGTTTCAACAGATCAATTTTATTTCTGACCAATTCTGTCTTGAGCAATCCTTCACTATAGTTGTGGCTCTTGGGGTTCT